>JAEZHO010000068.1 GCA_023416545.1 Pseudomonadota bacterium | reverse complement strand
CGATGCGGGCGTGCCGGGGACATGCCCTTCCCGCGTGTAGCGGTCGATGATCGCATGATAGAGCGTGCCGCGCTCGGAAGCGCCGGGGTCGGCGTTGAACGGCGCGATCGGGTCGAGCTTCAGGATGCGTCGGGCATAGATCGCATAAGGGTCGCGTCGCAGCCGCCCGACTTCACTGAACGAATAACGCTTCGGCTGGAGATCGGCCGGAGGCGTCGGCGCGGGTCGTCTCGCCGGTGCCTGGTTCTCGCCGGTATCGATCTCTGCCGCCCACCGGCGGTATTGGTCGCCGCGGGTTCGCAGCTCCCGGGCGAGGTCCTCGCCGCCAAGCGCCAGCAGGCGCTGCAGCCAGCGGGATGCGACGGTCGGCGTCGAGCCCTGTCGCAGCGAGCGGGAATAGACGAGCCTGCGGGTGCCGCTCGCCATGATGAAGTCATGCGCCAGCTGGCCGATCCGCCGCTCCGGCGGCTCCAGGCCCATTTCCGTCTTCATCGTCCGCGAGAGGAAGGGGTTGTTGACGGTCTGGCCCGGCCACGATCCTTCGTTCATGCCGCCGAGGATCATCGTGTCCACGGTCTGCAGCCGGGCTTCGAGCGTCCCGAAGATGAAGACCCGCGGATCGCTCAGCGAGCGCGGCTTGACTGCTTCGCCCGTTGTCAGCGCCTGGATGATATCGATCCACTGCGGCCCGTCCGCCTCCATCTGGCCCTCGGTGTCGATGACCTCGCCGAGAAGCGAGGACAGGCGCTCTCCCGCCTCCCCGGACCAGAGGGAGGAAAGGTCGCCTCTTTCATCGGCGCAGACCGCCTCCAGCGCCCGCCCGGTGCGGTTTGCCCAGTCCGAAAGGGTGAGTTTCGACGTCAGGCCGCGTCCGTCCGCCCGACGGCCAAAGAGGGCGGAGGCAAGCGGTTCGACGGCGTCTCCCAGGCGACGGGCGAGATCGAGCGCCTGTGCGAAGGCCGTCTCGGGGAGGCTGGAACGCCATGCGGGAGGGTGGCGATCCTCCTGCTGCGCCTGCCAGTGCTCCTCGAGAAGCGGCGCGAGTGCCGAGACGTCCATATCGCCGCGGCCGCCCCTCAGCGCGAGAAGTTCGAGTGCTTCCGCCGCCTGCCGAAGCGCCTCGCGCTCCATCCCCAGGCGCATCAGCGGATGTTTCAGGAGCGTGGTGATCGCCACCGGATCGCCCGGCCGCAGCGTCGATTCGAGGAGAAGCTGCAGCAATGTCCCCTGCGGGGTGGCCGAAAGCGGCGTTCCGGCGGTGTCGTCGGCGGTAATGCCGAACCGCGCAAGCTCCGCGGTGACGCGGCGCGCAAGGGCTCGATCCGGCGTGATCAGCGCCGCCTGGGACACGCGGCCCCCGTGGCCGGGCTCCTCGAGCGCGAGGCGGAGCGCGATAGCGATCGCCACCGCTTCTTCCCGTTCGTTCGCCGCTTCGATGAGCGCGACATCCCGGAACGCGTCGAGGAGATCCTCGCGGCTCGTTTCATTGCGCCAGGTGCTCCATTCGTCGGTCGCCGCTGCCGGAGCAAGCGCCTGCGAGAGGGACTGGTTGCGAAAATCGAGGTCGGCGGTCGGCGGGTCGAGCACCGTCACCTCGTCACGGCCGACGCCGAGCCGGTGAAGCAGGCGGGACAGGCCGAATTGCGGATGGCTTCGAGTCACCGGTTCGATCCGGCCGTCCGGGCCTTCGCTGTCGATCGCGTCCCAGTGTTCGCGTGGCATGCGCTGGTCCAGTCCCGGAAGGACGATCGTCCCTTCGGGCAGGGCCGCGATGGCGGCGATGAGATCGGCGGCAGCCGGGATAGAGCCCGTCGATCCGGCAACGATCACCGGCCCCTTGTGCGGACGCTCGGCGATCCGCCTTGCTTCCCCGCGCAGAAGCGTGGCCTGATGGCGGGAAGGGGAGGAGCGGCGCAGTTCGGCAAGCCGCTGCGGCCAGAACTCGCTCGCAATGCGGAGGAACTCGGCGGTCAGCTGCCACCAGAGGGCGAGTTCGGCGGTCTGCAGGTTCTCAAGGTCCGTCCAGTCGCGTTCTTCCGTTTCGATCGCGTCGATCAGCTCCGCAAGCGACCGCGCCAGCCATATGGCGTCGGCGGGACTGGCCGGTGCCACGAGCGGCGAATCGGAATGGAGGTCGATGACCACCTGCGGCAGCCGGTTGCGCCAGGCGAGGATCAGCCGGCCGAGCTCCAGAAGCCGGGCGACACCGCCGATCGGCGTCGCGAGGTCGAGCTCCTCGGGTGCGGCAAGATCGAAATAACCGCTGTCGTCCTCCGTCTCGCCGAGCGGCCGGATGACCGGCAGAATGGCGGAGCGTCCGCCGAGCAGGTCGACGAATTCCGATCGCAGCACGCGTGCTGCGCGGCGCGTCGGCACGAAGATGGTGACGTTGGCGAGCGAAAGCGGGTCCTGCGGATCGTGGACGAAGCCCTCGTTCAATCGCCCGTCGCAGAGAGCGGCGGCAACGGTGCGGAGGAATGCCGTGCCCGGCGGGATGGTGAAGATCCGCTTGTGACGGCGGGCGTCCATGGTCACGCCTCGACCTGGAGTCGGGAAAGGACCTCTTCCGCTTCCACGAGTGCATCGGGCGTCCCCACCGTTAGCCACTGGCCATCGAGCACCGTGCCGTAGAGCCGGCCCGAGGCGATCGCCTTGTCGAAGTAGAGGTTGAGGTTGAAGGCATCGTCCGGCGCATCGTCGAGAAGCGCGGCGTGCATGGCGATCGCGCCCGCATAGACGAGCGGCTGGGCTCCGTCGCGATACCGCGTCAGGCGCCCGCTTTCGTCCATCTGGAAATCCTTCTTGCCGCTGTGGCCCGTCGTCCGCTCCAGCGGGACACAGAGGAGCGCCATGTCCATGATGTCGGGATCGAAGAAGGCGGCAAGCCGCTCCAGGTTGCTGGGCTGGCCTCTCGTCTCCCCGACCCAGAAGAGGTCCGCGTTCATGACGAAGAGCGGAGCCCGGTCGAGGAGCCGCACGCCCCTGGCAAGTCCGCCGCCGGAATTCATCAGCCGGTCGCGTTCCTCGGAGATCGTCACGTCCAGCCTGGGATAGGCCTTCAGATGCGCTTCCATCTGGTCTGCGAAGTGATGGACGTTGACGACGGCGCGGCGCACGCCTGCGTCGGCAAGCGCATCGAGCGCGTAGTCGATCATCGGCTTGCCGGCGACGCGCACCAGCGGTTTCGGCAAGCTATCCGTGATCGGACGAAGGCGGGTCCCGAGGCCCGCCGCGAGAACCATGGCCTGGACGATCTTCATACCCTGCTTTCTAGAGCAGGGCTCATGATTCGGGTAGCTCTATTCCTGTCTGGAGGCACCAGCCGCGAAGCGGAGCGAGGACTTCGTGCCGCAGCGACCAGGAGAGATGGGTCAGCGTGCGCGGCATGTGCTTCATGTAGCCGGGCTTTCCGTCGCGCTTCATCAGCCTGACCCAGAGCCCGGCGAGCTTGCAGTTGCGCTGTGCCGACATGATCGCAAACGCCTTGAGGAATTCGCGTTCGTGGAACGGCCCGAGGGATCGGCGCAGGGTGAAGTAGTCGCGCATCATCTGCTCGGCCAGCGCGGGAGGCACGTCGACGCGCGCATCCTGAACGATCGAGGCGAGGTCGTAGGCGGTCGGCCCGATCATGGCGTCCTGGAAGTCGATGATCCCGACGCGGCGCACGCCGGATTCATGGGCCCGCCAGATGATGTTCGGGGAGTGGAAGTCGCGCAGCAGAAGATTTTTCTCGGCGCTCGCGAGTTCGCCGATCAACCTGTCCCAGATGCCGAGAAAGGCCTGCCGTTCCTCCTCGCTCGCCTCTGTGCCGCGCTTCCAGGGAAGGTGCCAGTCGACGAGAAGGCGGGCTTCCATCTTCATCGCGGTGGGGTCGAAGTCCGGAATGTGATGGACGTGGCCGCCGTCCGCGGCGAGGTCACGAGGGGCCGGATGGCTGTGCAGGTAGCCGAGGCACACGACGCTTTCCCGGTAGCGATCGGCGATCGGCCGGCCTTGCTCGTCCAGCACGGCGTCCTCGCCCAGGTCCTCCAGCAGGAGGATGCCCTGGTCGTAATCAGCGCGAAATACCTCCGGTGCCGCCAGGCTGAGCCCGCGGAGATAGCGGGAAATCGCGACGAAGGAATAGGCGTCCTCGGCAAGGTGCACGACCCTCGGATAAGGCTTGCCTTCATGGACCGGCGGTCCGTCGGCCTGGCGAGGCCAGTTCATCAGGACCAGCGATCCGCCGTCTTCCGGCGTCACCGTCTCGTAGGACCGCACCGACGCATCGCCGGTCAGGTAGCGGCGCCTCGCGTTCGGGTATCCCCACCGGTCCAGAAGGCCGCGGATGGCAAGCGAGCGGCGGATGCGGTCCAGTGCCGGTGCGGGGCCGTATATGGTCGCGGTTCGACCCGATGT
>JAEZHO010000046.1 GCA_023416545.1 Pseudomonadota bacterium | reverse complement strand
AGGCCGGCTGGCCGGCGCTTGCCGGCGGGCGCCACAGGTAGTTGCCGTCGGCATCCTTGAACTTGCGCACGTCGGCTTGCGTCTTGCGGTTCATCATGAAGGTGCCGTTCTGGCGGTGGCCGGCCTTGAGCGCGTAGATGACGTCGACCAGCGTGTCGGAGGGCCCGGTCGTCTTCCAGGCGCCGGCGGCACCGGTCGCCACGTAGCCGAGATTGCCCCAGGTCCAGGCGCCTTCCGCCACCGCCGTATAGGAGAGGAAGCCCTTCGGCCGGTTGATGCCGTCGCCGCGGATGAAGGCGTCGCCTTCCTGCTCGGCGAAGACGAGGTCCACCTCGCCGGCGATCCAGGCTTCGATGTCGACCGCAGAATCGTCGAGCAGCGCCTGGGTGGCGGCCGGCATGGCGTAGAGTTCCATGGTCGGGAAGGAGAGTTCGGAAAGCTGCGGCGTGTTGGTCTGCGGCCGTCCCGCCGTCTCCGCCACCCAGCCCGTGGAAAGGCCGGAGGCGGCGAACGGCTTCTTCAGGACTGCTGTCGAGACGGTGCGCACCGTGGAAAGCGCCCGCATCGGCGAAGCGATCGAGATCCGCCGGCCGATTTCGGTATCGGTCTCCGGCGGCACGAGATAGCCGCCGTCGGCGCCGGTGCCGGCGGAAAACGCCTTCGCCTCCAGTTCGCGCAGCCCCGCCTCGTCGCCGCGGCGCACATAGGCGTCGAAGGCGGCCTTGTGCTCCTCGGCCTCCGGCGAAAGCTCGTGCCCCCCGCCCGAACCGACCGCCGGGCGCGCCTTCTTCAGGAGCATCTGGTCGAGAAGCTTCTTCTGCTCGTCCACCGCCCGGTTGATGCGGTCCATCTTGTCGCGGGTCACGACGTCGGCGGTGAGCTTCTGCTCGATCTCGCCCAGCCTGCGGTCGTTGACGTCCTTAAAGGCCTCGAAGGCCTCCATGAACTCGTCGAAGGCCGCCGTCACCGTTTCCGGCACGCCCTTCACCTCGGGCGCCGTCGTCAGCATGTCCGTCATGTCGCTTTTCCTTTGAAGCTGGGTTTCAACATCATCTTCGCCGCCCGCCGCATCTGGCGGACGAGTTCGGTTTCCCGGTCGCGGAAGAACCGCGCATGCTTGACGTCGGAGACGCGCGCCGAGGGCAGCATGGGGAAGGTCACCACCGAGATCTCCCAGAGGTCGGCCTCGAGGATGCGCCTGACGCCGCTCTTGCGATCGGAGCGCGCCCTGACCGTCCGGAAGCCGATCGACAGGCCGTCGAGCGCCCCGGACTTCATCAGCGAGAAGACCTCCGCCGCACGGCCGACGCCGGGCGCCAGCCGTCCCTCGACATAGAGCCCGCGGGCATCCTCGCGGATCAGCGTCCAGGCGCCGATCGGCTCGGCCGGGTCGTGCTGGTAGAGCATGCGCACGCCGCGCGCGCCCCGCTCGACGAGCGAATTGGCAAACGCGCCACGCTCGATCCGGTCCTTGCCGAGATCGACCTCGCCGAACACCGAGGCATAGCCGGAAAATGTCCCGTCTCCGGAAATCCCGGCGATCTCGAGATTGGCGAACTTGCGCGCGTCCGGCCGGAGCATGGGGCGCGAAATGGCGCGCAAGGGGGCGCGGCGCCCGCGATCAGCGTGCATGAAATCTCTCCTGCGATATGTCCGATTTTTCCTGTTGCGGGGCCGGGAGCTATCCCGCCCGCTTTCCCCATCGCCCGGCGACGCGCACCAGCGCGCCGAGCACCCACCAGGCCAGGAGGCTCGATGCCGCCGAGCCGGTGAGCGAGATCTCGAGCCCTGTCAGGTCGTCGGCGATCCCCATGTTCTCGGAAAGCCAGAGACCGGCCGGCTTGCCGAAGATCAGGCCGCAGCAGAGCCCGGTGAAGAAGCGGCTCGCCGCTTCCTGCCGGCTCTTGGGCAGAAGATAGATGAGCGATACGCCCGCACCCGCCGCCGCCCCGGCAGCCTTCACCGCCAGAACGCCGGCCTCGTTGCCAAGGTCAGTCATTTGTTAACCTTTTATTCATTAGAGGGAGCGCATAAACAGGAAGAGGGACGCGATGCGTTCCCCCGGCCGCCTTTCCGGCCCCTGCACGAAACAAGATGACGATTGTCCGACCGCTGGCGACAAAGCCGGCGACGACCTGTCCGCATCCCGGCCGCGGCCCGGTGACCGCCGGATTGCCGATTCATTTGAATCGCTTGCGCGCGAACCTTCGCGTGTCGATTCCGGTCGTTCACGCAGTGGTTGAACCGCTTGCCAATCCGATTCAACGCCTTCACGCATCACGCGAAGTCAGCGGTCCTCGGGCAGGTCCTCGTCCTTCTCGAGGCCAGGCGGCAACTGCCGCCCATGTCGGATATGGGAGATCTGCAGGAGCGTCCCCTCGACCCGGTAGTGGATCACGTAGTCTCCCGAAACGAACCGGCGCCGTCCGTCCAGCAGGCCGTCGGATATTCCCGCCTGCGGATATTCCGAAAGCAGCCGAAGCGCTTCACGCAACTGCCTGAGCACAGTTTCGGCCGCCCTCGGATTGAACTGTTCCAGGTAGCGCTTCTCACCCTTGAGAAAGGTCGCGGCATTCCTGGAAAGGCTGGTCCGCATCATGCGGCATCGCTCTTCCGTTCACCGAGGAGTTCCGCAAACAGCTCTTCGGCGTCCACCGCCTCCCCGCGCGCGAACTGCTCCTCACCCTTGCGGATCTGCAGGATGTCATTGCCCTCCGCCATGAGGTAATATTTGAGAGCCCGCACGATCACCCAAGAGCGGCTGCGGTCGGCAGTCTCGGCAATCGCCTCGACCTCTTCGAGGATGTCGAGCGGCAGTCGAAGGGTGATGGGATCGGAAAGGGCAGGCTTTTCGGGCGTCTTCCTGTCGGCCATGATCGGCACCTTTTGTAATACGACGTATTACAATCCTACTCCCAATACTCTTCTCCCGCAAATCCCCTCAATATCCCACCGCCTGCCGCTTCTCCTCCTCCGTCAGGAACTCCGCCGCGCCCACCCGGGCCCAGAGTGCGTCGCGCTCGGTGGAAAGGCCGGCGATGCGGTCGAGGTCGGGTTCGAGGCGGATCGCCTCGCCATGGGCCTGCGACAGCCAGGCCGAGAGGCTCGCCGCGGTGCGCACGAGAAGCGGCACCACGGTCAGCCGGTAGAAGGCGCGGTTCGCCTCCTGGTAGTTGGCATAGGTGTTGTCGCCGGGGATGCCCACCAGCATGGGCGGCACGCCGAGCGCCAGCGCAATGTCGCGGGCGGCGGCGTTCTTCGCCTCGATGAAGTCCATGTCCTTCGGCGAAAGCCCCATGGATTTCCAGTCCAGCCCGCCTTCCAGAAGCAGCGGCCGCCCGGCGTTGACGGCACCCGAATAGCCGCTTTCCAGTTCCGCCTTCAGCCGCTCGTACTGGTCGGCGGAAAGGTTGCCGCCATCCTTCGGCTGGTAGACGAGCGCGCCGGAGGGCCGCGCGGAATTGTCGAGAAGCGCCTTGTTCCACTCGCCTGCGGCATTGTGGAGGTCGAGTGCCGCACCCGCCGCCGCCAGCGGCGGAAAGCCGAGATGGTCGTCGAGCGGATGGAAGAGCTTCAGGTGGAGGAGCGAGAGCCGCCCCTCGCCGTCCGCGGGGAGCCGCCGCGTCACCGTGCCCGCCCGGTAGTCGTAGCCCGCCACCCAACCGTCGCGTCCCTCCACCACGCTCACCCGGTCCGGCCGCAGCAGGTGGAGTTCGCGCAGCCGCTCGCCCAGCACCAGCGGTTCCACATAGGCGTTGCCGGAAAGCGAAAGGTGGCCGTAGAGCGCCTCGAAGAAATCGGGCCCGGCCTGGCGCGGATTGGGCTGCGCCAGCAGCGAAAGTACCGGATGGCCGGCGAGTTCCGTATCGTCGCGATAGGCGAGCCAGGGCACGGAGGCGGCCGCTTCCGCCACCAGCCGCACCGCCCGGTGCGCCACCGGGTTGCGCATGAAGCCGGTGCGGGAAAGCGCCGCGTAGGAGCGTCCGGACCAGCGGGCCGTTCCCTCGCCCGAAAGGATGGCAAAGCCGCCCTGCGCCTTCGTTTCCGCGGGCCTCGGCGCGCTTGCGCCGGTCGCACCCGCGCCGGCACCTGCCGCCATCGTCTTCCAGGGCAGCCTGAATGGAGATCTCATCGGTCCTGTCCCTTTGTCCCGTCAGCGGTCGAGCGCCCGGGCGAATTCGCAGGCATGTCCCGCCACGAGTT
>JAEZHO010000009.1 GCA_023416545.1 Pseudomonadota bacterium | reverse complement strand
ACCTTGTCGAGAAGGGCCGCGAATTCCGCCTTGTCCATGCCGTCTGCTTCGAGCATGAGCCCAATCAACGGGTCGGACAGAGCTTCGGTCATGGTGAGATCGGTTTTCATGGCTTCCTCCACGCTCCGATCCTAGCAATCAATTACTACGAAATTAATTCGGACGGCGAGCAGGGACTGCAGGCGGGCGCCGTCGCGTGGAACGAAGGCGCCCCCCGATTGCGACTCGCATCAAGGACGAAAGGTCACTCCAGGGTCTCGGCGATGGGCTCCCACCGGCCGTCCCGTTGGGAGAACTGCGGAATGTGGGCGAGGCCGTGGACCAGCCTTGCGTCGTCCCCCAGCGTCGCGACCCAGTCCTTCGCCTCGGTGAGGATGACGCCGATGCCGACGACCTCGCCACCCGCCTTGCGCACGAGGTCCACGCAGCCCTTCAGGCTCGAACCGGAGGCCACGACGTCGTCGACGACGACGACGCGCTTGCCCGCAAGAAGCGGGATCGAGCGGCGGTCGAGAAGCAGGCGCTGCTCGCCCTTCGAGGTGATCGACGAGATCGTCTGCACCAGGGCATCCGCCAGGTGGATCTTCGGCGACTTCTGCAGGATGACATAGTCGTCCAGCCCGAGTGCGCGCGACACCTCGATGGCGACCGGGATGCCGAGCGTCGCGGCGCCGACGATCACATCGGGCTTCAGCGGCGCCAGCTTCTTTGCCAGCTCCGCGCCGACATGCTCGCCGAAGCGGACGCCGAGGTCGATCACCATCATCAGCGAGATGGCAAAATCGGGGGTGATCGGCACGATGGGGAGGCTGACCTCGATGCCCGCGACGTCGACCGCGTAGGTCTGGCCGCGATCATCGGCGGCGATGGCGTCGGATTTCGTCATGAATGAACCTTCCTTGGATAAAGCTGCGGCTCGACGAACAGGCCGACATTGCGCCATGTCGTCCGCTTGTGGCGCATGTCGAAGCCGTAGATCGAGAGGGAAACGGAGATGGCGTGCGCCATCCGGATGGCCTGGACGAGGAGGGGCACCCCGCGGGCCAGTGCATATCGTAGCTTAAGCGCCAGCGAGACGTCGTCGATCTCCATGCCGCGGGCTCTCTGGGCGTCGGCGATGCGCTGGAAGTCCTCCCGCAGCATCGGGATGATGCCGAAGGTGAGGGACAGGACCAGCGTGGCGACCGGTGGCAGCCGCGCCGCACTTGCCGCGGCCAGGATGGATCCCGGCGTGCTGGTCTCCATGACGAAATAGAAGGCGGCCGTCGTGGTGACCAGTCGCGCCGCCATGCCGGCCGCGATCGGCAGGGCATCCAGGAGGGACATCCCCTGGACCATCAGGTTGAGGACCCAGCTGCCCATGACCAGCACGGTGAGAAGGCCCACGCCTTTCATGTAGCCCGCAAGCCCGGGCACGCGCTGCGCCCAGAGAAAGGCGAGCATCAGGGCGGAGAGCGCGACGCCGTATTGCCATCCCGGGACGAGCCATGCCGCCAGCATGACGGCAAAGGCGCCGGCAAGCTTGACGAAGAAGTTCACCTCATGGAGCCGCATGACGTCTCTCCTGCTTGAGCCAGGGGCGGGGCGGTGCCCATCCGAGTTTGCCGAAGGCCGGGGTTTCCCAGGCCTCATCCGTCTCGCCGGTGAAGGCGATCTCTCCGTCGTCCAGGATGAGGACACGCGAGGTGACGTCCTCAACCAGTTCCAGGTCATGCGAGATCATCATCGCCGCACGACCCCGATCAAGGGCGGTGTCGAGGAAGAGCTGCAGCATGCGACGGCCTTCGAGGTCGCGCGCCAGGAGCGGCTCGTCCAGGATGGCGACCGCCGCGTTGGCGGCTTCCGCGCATACGAGGCCGAGCAGCGCCTGTTGCCGCGAAGACAGCGCGAACGGGTTGGTGCCGGCATCGTCGCCCAGCCCGTATTTCCGCAGCACCGTCATCGCCTGATCCTCGACCGACTGGCGGGCCAACGACTTTTTCCCGGCGGTTATCGCGAAGGTAACCTCCTCCATGACCGTCATGTGGAAGAGGATGCGGCGCATGTTCTGCGGCAGAAGCGCGATCGACCGTGCCCGGCGCGCCGAACTCCAGCCGTCGGCGCATTCCCCGCCGATGGCGATGGTGCCCGCCGTGGTGGGCGACAGGCCGAGGATGGACTGGAAGAGCGTCGTCTTGCCCGCACCGTTGCGGCCGATCAGGCCGACGACTTCGCCAGCCCTGATTTCCAGGTCGATGCCCTGCAGGACGGCCCTGCCATCGGCCCGCGCAAGGCGGGATTTGAGGCCGTCCACCGCCAGCAGGGTCTCTCCCGTCGCCCGGGCCGGAGACCTGTTCGGGTAAAGGAAGGGCGGAAGGATTCCCGCTTCGCGCCAGGGCGCGTCCTCTTTCATGAGCGACAGGGCAGGGCGGGTCCCGCCGAGGCGGCCTTCCCTCAGCAGTGCCACTTCGGAGACGATCTCGCCCACCGAAGCCGGGTCCTGCTCGGCAATCACCAGGGAGGGCACCTCTTTTCCCAGTCCCCTCAGGATACGGACGAGCCTCTGGCGGGCAGCCGGATCGAGCCCCGTCGTGGGTTCGTCGAGAACCAGAAGGCGCGGTGCGATCGCCAGCGCGGCGGCGATCGCCACCATCCGCCGTTCCCCACCCGAGAGCGTCAGGACGCGCCGGCCGCAAAGGCCTGTGAGTTCGAGTTCGTCGAGGAGCTCCTGCAGCCGTTCGCGGATTTTCGGTTTCGCCAGTCCGCGGTTCTCCAGCGGAAAGGCGATCAGGTCCTCGACGCTGAGGTCCCACAGCTGGTCCTCGACGGCCTGGGAAACGACGCTGATTGCGGAAAACACCGCGTCCTTGGTCATCCCCGATAGCGGCTGGCCATCAAGGCACACGCTGCCGGAAAAGGCCTGGGGCCTGACCAGGAAGGGGATCAGGCCTGCCATCGTCTGAAGGAGTGTCGTCTTTCCGCTTCCGGTCGCGCCGCAGACGAGCAGCGGCTGACCGGGCATGACATCGAGCGAAGCCTCGGCGAGGGCTGAACGCCCCTCGCCGAAGCCCACCGTAACATTACGAAGTTCAAGCAATCTCGGTCACCATCAGAATCGCGTGAAGCCGGCCGGATGCGCGCTCTTGAGAATCTTGAGCGCGGGTACGACCAGCAGCGGCGTTCCGATGAGCATCGGGACGATGTCGGAGAGGCCGAGATAGAGAACGGCCCACCAGAAGGGGAAAATGCCCAGATAGGCGAGGCTCGTCGATACGGCGGCAACCATAACGAGCCCAACGACGAGGCAGACTGCCGCGATTTTAAGCAGAGTGCCGCGATTGAAGGTCGTCTTTGCCGGATTAAAGAGCAGTGCCGGGACCATTCCGGTCAGGCCGACCATGATTCCGTCGATGACGAGGGAATGCATGGGGATGAAGGTGCCCGCCAGGAGCGACCAGATGATAGTGCCGAGATAGCCGCAGATGAAGCCGCTTCTCCAGCCGAGAAGGATGCCGAT
>JAEZHO010000005.1 GCA_023416545.1 Pseudomonadota bacterium | reverse complement strand
CTCGTGCCCGGCATAGCTGCCGCGGCGGATCGGAAGTTCCCTCAGCCATGCATCCGCATAGCGGCGCGAGGCCTCGGTGCGCGCCAGGCGTTCCGGCGTCAGCGGTTCGATCGCGGCGTAAAGCCATTGCGGCGAACCCGTCATGAAGATGATGCCTTCCGGGTCCGACACGAAGATGCGGCTGTCGCCGCCGGTCCAGGAGCGCTCGATGCCGTCGATATCGACCTTGAACACGATGACGCCGAGGACCGCTCCATCCACCGTCACGGGAGAGCCGAAGTAATAGCCTCTCTTCAGGGATGTGGTGCCCAGCGCATAGAAGCGGGATTGCCGGCCGTTGGCCGCGTCCTGGAAATACGGGCGGTAGCTGAAGTTCTCGCCCACGAAGCTCAGCGGGCCGTCATAGTTGCTGGCCGCAATCGTATTGCCGTCCGGCGTCATCACATAGATGTCTGACGAGGTGAGAAGCGTGTTGATCTCCTTCAGGTAGCGGTTCGTCCGCTCCCTCAGTTGCTCGTCATCCGGCCTCTGGACCAGTTCCTCGACCAGCGCCTGGTCGGCGATCAGCGCTGGCAGTGCCTCGTAGCGCTTCAGGTGCCCCTCAAGCGCCAGCACGGCGAGCCGGAGCGTCGTTCCGGCCTGGGCCGCGGACTCGTCCATATACCGGCGCGCGGTAATCTCGCCGCCGCCGAAGACGATACCGAGGCCGAATACGACGAAAACCACGGATAGGATGGCAGTACGGCGACGCAAGCAGCAGGCTCCCCCAGGACAGGCTCGCGCGATAATAGAGAATACTCCCCCCAATTCCATAGGGTGGAACGCTTTAACATGCGGCTCCTGCAAATAGACCGAGCGGCAGAAGCGCTTTACTGCTTGACTATTGCCGCGGTCGTGCTTGCATCTCACGGCGTCGCCGATGGGTTCGGAGAACGCCTTCGCGGAGAACTGCCGCATGATTTATCTGCTTGCCTTGCTGATCGGCGTGATCGCCGGATTGCGCGCCATGACTGCTCCGGCTGCGGTAAGCTGGGGAGCCTATCTGGGCTTCGTCGGCGTTGCGGGCAGCTGGATGGCCTTCCTCGGGTCGATCTGGACCGCCCTGATCCTGATGATACTGGCGATCGGCGAACTGGTGACGGACCAGCTTCCCCACACCCCGAGCCGGACCGTTCCGGCGCAGTTCGCGACCCGCATCATCACGGGAGCCTTCTCCGGCGCCGCCATTGGCATGGGCTTCGGACAATGGCTGGGCGGCCTCGCTGCCGGGGCGATCGGGGCCGTCGCCGGGACGCTCGGCGGCGCCGCATTCCGGTCAAGGCTGGCGGCAGCGTTCCGGCGCGATCCGCCCGCGGCCTTCATCGAGGATGCGATCGCCATCGCCGGCGCGGGGCTTATCATCTACGCGCTCACCGGCATGGCCAGCTCATGAGGGATTTCGACGCCATCATCATCGGCACCGGACAGGCGGGACCGTCGCTCGCCGGACGCCTTACGGCGGCGGGAATGACCGTGTCCATCATCGAGCGCAAGCATGTGGGTGGCACTTGCGTCAACACCGGCTGCATGCCGACCAAGGCGCTGGTCGCCAGCGCCTATGCGGCCCACCTCGCCCGCCGGGCATCCGACTACGGAATTGAGCTCGATGGTCCGCCCAGGGTGGACATGCCGAAAGTCATGGCGCGCTCCCACCAGGTGACGCTGAACGCGCGGCGCAACAATCGCGAATGGCTGCAGTCGATGGAAAGATGCAGCCTGATCGAGGGACACGCCCGGCTGGAAAGCAGCGATACCGTTCGCGTCGACGACGAGCTTCTGCGGGCTCCGCGTATTTTCCTGAATGTCGGCGGCAGGGCGGCGATCCCGGGCTTTCCCGGGATCGAACGGGTCCCGTATCTTACCAACAGCAGCATCGTCATGCTCGACCGGGTGCCTCGCCATCTCATCATTATCGGCGGAAGCTATATCGGCCTGGAATTCGCGCAGATGTACCGCCGGTTCGGCGCCGAGGTGACCGTCATCGAGAAGGGCGAGCGCCTCATAGCCCGGGAGGATCCCGACATTTCCGACGAGATCCGCGAGATCCTCGAGGCGGAAGGCATTCATATCCGCACCGGCGCCGAATGCATCCGCCTGGAGCCCCATCCCGAAGGTGCGGCCGTCGGCGTCGACTGCACCGACGGCCCGCCGACCATCGTCGGTTCGGACGTGCTGCTTGCGACCGGTCGGCGTCCCAACACGGATGACCTCGGCCTCGACAAGGCGGGCGTGGACGTCGACGAGCGCGGCTATATCAAGGTTCACGACGACCTTACCACGACCGCCAAGGACATCTGGGCGCTGGGCGACTGCAACGGCAAGGGCGCCTTCACCCATACCGCCTACAACGACTTCGAGATCGTCGCCGCCAATCTGCTCTATGGCGAAGACCGGCGGGTCTCGGACCGTGTCCTCGGCTACGCGCTCTATATCGACCCGCCCCTGGGACGGGTGGGCATGACCGAGGCGCAGGCCGTGAAGGCCGGAAAGAAGGTCCTCGTCGGCAGGCGCCCGATGAGCCGCGTGGGACGAGCGATCGAGAAAGGCGAGACGCAGGGCTTCATGAAGATCGTCGCGGATGCCGAAACCCGCGCCATCCTCGGAGCCGCCATCCTGGGGACCGGCGGCGACGAGGCGATCCATGGCGTGCTGGATGTCATGAACACGGGCGCGAGCGTCGATACGCTCCGCTGGGCCGTGCCCATCCACCCCACCGTATCCGAACTCTGGCCGACCGTGATCCAGGACATGTCGCCCGTTTAATCTTCCGTTCACCGTTTCCGCCTTTTGCCGCCGTTGCTTAACTCCATCGGCAGGCATTTCCGCTAGGTTCTCGGCGCGTAAAGGTGACCGAAAAATGTGCGGACTTGCAGGATTTCTGGGTGAAGAAGCTCATCCGGAAGCGACAGAGTGCCTCCTGGAAAGGATGGCCGAGGCGATCGCCCATCGCGGGCCCGACGGCCGCGGGACCTTCTCCGCGCGCGGCATCGGACTTACCCATGTCCGTCTTTCCATCGTCGGCCTTTCGGACGGAAAGCAGCCGATGCGCAATTCCGACGGGTCGATCGTCATCGCCTTCAACGGCGAGATCTTCAACTATGTCGAACTGCGGGAAGAGCTGAAGGCCAAAGGCCACCGCTTCCGCACCGAATGCGACACCGAGGTACTGCTGGCGCTTTACGAGACCTTCGGCGAGGCGTGCCTGCAGCGCCTCAACGGCGACTTTGCCTTTGCGATATGGGACGGGCGAAACCGGCGTCTCGTGCTGGCCCGCGACCGGATGGGCGTCCGGCCTCTCTTCTACACCCGGTTGCGCGACACGCTCTATTTCGCATCCGAGATCAAGGCGCTGCTGCAGGTTCCGGGCATCGACGCCGAACTCGATCCGCTGGCGCTGGACCAGATCTTCACCCTCTGGGCGCCGATCGCACCCCGCACCGCCTTCAAGGGGATATTCGAGCTCGAGCCCGGCCATGTGCTGACCGCGCAGGACGGACAGATCGCCGAGCGCCCCTACTGGACGATGCAGTTTCCGGACATGCGCGATATCGATCCCGACCGAGGCGCCGACCGGCGGGACGAACTGAACGCCCTCCTGACCGATTCCATCCGGCTGCGCATGCGCGCCGACGTGCCGGTTGGGGCCTACCTTTCCGGGGGGCTCGATTCCTCGCTCGTCACCGCGCTCGCGGCGCCCATGGCCCCGAACGGCCTCAACACCTTCTCGGTCACCTTCGACAGCGCGGAGCATGACGAGAGCAGCTTCCAGGCGCTGGTTTCCGAAAGACTGAACACCCGCCACCGGTCCGTCCGCTGCGGTCCCTCGGAAATCGCCTCGCGCTTTCCCGACGTGGTGCGGCATGCGGAACGGCCGATCCTGAGGACTGCGCCCGCCCCCCTCTTCCATCTCTCCCGGCTGGTGCGGGACGAGGGGATGAAGGTCGTGCTGACCGGCGAGGGCGCCGACGAGATCTTCGCCGGCTACGACATCTTTCGGGAGGCACGGGTCCGGCGCTTTTGCGCTCGCCAGCCGCAATCCCGCATCCGTCCGCACCTCTTCCGCAAGCTCTACCCCTACCTTCCCGGCTTGAAGCAGCAATCACCCGAATATCTGGCGGCCTTCTTCGGCGCGGGTGCCGATCGGTCCGACGATCCGCTCTTCTCCCACCGGCCGCGCTTTCGCAGTACCGCAGCGGCCAAGATCTTCTATTCCGACGATCTGCGGGCAGAACTCGGCGGTTACGATGCCGCCGATGACCTCGCCTCGCGCCTGCCCTCCGAATTTCGCCGCTGGCATCCGCTCCACCAGGCGCAATACCTGGAAGCGCGCTTCCTCCTGCCCGGCTACATACTGTCGAGCCAGGGCGACCGTATGGCCATGGCGCACGGGATCGAGGGCCGCTTCCCCTTCCTCGACCACCGCGTCGTGGAATTTGCCGGAAGGCTTTCCCCGGAGACGAAACTGAAGGGGCTCGAGGAGAAACACATCCTGCGCCGGGTGGCCGACGGCCTGCTGCCCGAAAACGTCATCCGTCGTCCGAAGCAGCCCTACCGGGCGCCCGACAGCAGTTCCTTCGTGAACGGGCGCGACGAGGCCTATGTCGGCGAATGCCTCGGCGAGGAGGCGATCCGCGACGCGGGATTTTTCAACGCGAACGCCGTCTCGCGGCTCCGCGACAAATCGCGTTCCCGTCCGCTGACCGGCTTTCGCGACAATGCAGCCCTTGTCGGCATACTCTCCACGCAGTTGTGGCACCGACAATTCGCGCCGGGCACACGCCGCGATGATCCCGGCTCCGCTCCGGCGGCCGCGCCTCTGGCGGTTGCGGGATGACCGCAATGGGCAAGCATGCATCGCGAATTCGCAACCTTCGCACCTTCCTTCCCCATGCCGCGGCCTATGCTGCCTCGGGAGGCAGTCTCATCGTCAGCTCGGCGGCTCAGCTTCTGACGTTCGCCATCCTCGCCCGCTTCCTCGGCGTGGACGAGTTCAGCCTCTTCGTTGCGATCACCGCCCTGTCGAACGTCGCCGTGCACCTCTGCGGGCTGGGAGCAACGGAATGCCTGGTGCGCAGGGTGGCCCGCGACGAGGAAATCTATCCCGCGCTCCTTGGCCACAATCTCATCCTGATCGCGGTCAGCGGGTTTGTCCTTGTCCTGGTCGGCGCGGTGGCCTTGCCCTACTTCTTCCAGGTCGCCGAAGACAGGCTTGTCAACATCCTTTTGATCACGACGATGCTGGCGACCAACATCGTCCTGGTTCGTGCCATCCTCTTCACCGAACAGGTCTTCATCGCCTTTTCCGATTTCGGCGCCGCCAACAAATCCGTCATGGGCTTCGCCCTGATCCGGACCGCCGCGGCAGGTCTGGCCTGCATCGTCTTCGAGGTTTCGACCCTCCAGGGCTGGATCATCTGGCAGTTTGCCGCCCACGCGCTTTTTCTGGCCGGTTGTGTCGCCGCGCTTCGCCCGCTCGGCCGGCCCCGCTTCCGGATCGTTCGGGAAGAACTCAGACTCGGCCTCTACTTCAGCATTCCGTTCATCCTGAAGGCGGCCCGGCAGAACGCCGATCTCGTGGTACTGAGCCTGGTGACGAGCGCCGAGATCATGTCGAGCTACAGCGTCGCCCGCCGGATCATCGAGAGCAGCTACCTGTCGGTGGATGCCCTCAACCGCATCCTTTATCCAGGTACCGCACGCGCGAGCGCCGCCGGCCTGCATCACGCGGCGGGCCGAGTGCGACGGATATTCATCGTCGCGCTGACGATCAGCATCGCAGCAGCCCTGGGCGTATACCTGCTGGCGCCGGTTCTGCCTTATCTGTTCGGTCACGAGTACACGTCACTCGTGCAGTTCGTCCGCTATCTCTGCTGGGTACTGGTCCCTGTTTCCTGCTGGGCGATCGCGCTGGAGGCGCTCGGCGCGGCCGGTCACCAGGGCGCCCGGGGCGCGGTTCTCGGAGGCGGCAGCCTGCTCGGGGCGGCCCTTGCCGCATGGGCGACCTGGTACGCCCCGCCGGCGGGCACAATCCTGTCCTA
The DNA here is from genome assembly GCA_023416545.1 of Pseudomonadota bacterium. Classification (GTDB taxonomy): domain Bacteria; phylum Pseudomonadota; class Alphaproteobacteria; order Rhizobiales; family Rhizobiaceae; genus Neorhizobium. Next base: position 143 of record JAEZHO010000005.1, on the reverse strand, counting down.
CTACGTGATCGAGATCGCCATGGCGGTCGCGGCCTGGATCGTCTATCTCCGCGTCCTCGCCAGATCCCGCGACAGGACGATCTCCATGCGCGCGGGGGTGCCGGCAGAATGAGACAGTCCGCCCTCGCCCGGTCCGCACCGCC
>JAEZHO010000290.1 GCA_023416545.1 Pseudomonadota bacterium | reverse complement strand
GACGATGCCGCATTCGCGGCCGATGCAGCAGCCGTTGCGCAAGACCTCGCGACCTTGAAGTCGCTGCTGGAGAAACGCTGACCACCGGGCTCGTGCCGCTTCCCAATCGGCCGGACCGCCCTACCATACGCATCATGTGTATGCGTGTTGGGAGAGGTGTATGTCCGCGCTGATCAACGTCATCAACCTTGTGCTCTGGGAATATGTCCTGGTCTACGGGCTGCTCGCGGTGGGGCTTTACTTCACCATAAGGCTGAAGCTCATCCAGTTCCTGCACTTCGGAGAGATGTTCCGGGTGCTGAAGGGCGCCCCCACCGAGGACAAGGCCGGCATCAGTCCCTTCCAGGCGCTGACGGTCAGCCTCGCATCGCGCGTCGGAACCGGAAACATCGCCGGCGTGGCCGTCGCCCTCTATCTTGGCGGACCCGGCGCGATATTCTGGATGTGGATGGTGGCGCTGGTCGGCATGGCCACCGCCTATTCAGAGAGCGCCCTCGCCCAGCTCTACAAGATCAAGAACGCGGAAGGCATGTATCGCGGCGGGCCCGCCTTCTACATCGCCCGCGGCCTGCGGGCGCCGTGGGCGGGTGGCATCTTCTCCGTCTGCCTCATCCTGTCGTTCGGCCTCGTGTTCAACGCGGTGCAGGCCAATTCGATCGCCGACGCCATGGAGGGCGCCTTCGGCTTTCCCAAGCTCGGCGTCGGCATCGTCGTCGCGATCCTTTCCGGCATCGTCATCTTCGGCGGGATTCGCCAGATTGCCCGCGTGGCGGAATTCGTCGTACCCTTCATGGCCGGCGCATACCTGCTGACCGCGATCTACGTCCTGATCACCAACTGGTCGGAGGTTCCGGGCGTCGTGAGCACAATCTTCTCCAGCGCCTTCGGCCTGCAGGAAGCTGCCGGCGGCGCCACCGGCGGCATCATGGCGGCCATGCTGAACGGCGTGAAGCGGGGCCTGTTCTCCAACGAGGCGGGCATGGGATCGGCGCCCAATATTGCGGCCGTCGCGACGCCCGAGCCGCATCACCCCTCCTCCCAGGGCTTCGTTCAGGCCCTGGGCGTCTTCATCGACACCATTCTCGTCTGCACGGCAACCGCGGTTATGATCCTCCTGTCCAGCGCGCTGGTGCCCGACAGCGGCGTCACCGGCACGCAGCTGACGCAGGCGGCGCTCAACGAGCATATGGGCGGCTTCGGTTCCTATTTCGTCGCGATCGCGATCTTCTTCTTCGCCTTCACCTCGATCATCGGCAATTACTCCTATGCCGAGAATGCGATGACCTTTCTCGGGGCCGGCACCGGCATACCGATCATGATCCTGCGCAGCGCCGTACTGCTGATGGTCATCTGGGGCGCCTATGAGACCGTTACGAACGTGTTCAATGCGGCCGACGCGTCCATGGGTCTGATGGCGACCATCAACCTGATCGCCATCCTGCTCCTGTCGGGGACCGTCGCCAAGCTGACCAAGGACTACTTTGCACAGCGAAAGGCCGGGCAGTCGCCGGTCTTCCACGCCGCCGACTATCCGGAACTCGCCGGCAAGATCGACAACACGATCTGGACCCGGGACTGATCGACCGCTTTCACGAAGGAGCATGATTTGGCCACGACCGAAGCCGACCAGAAGATCGACTATATCGAGTTCGACGTGAAGGACATCGAACGGGCTAAGCAGTTCTACGGGGACGTCTTCGGCTGGACATTCACCGACTACGGCCCCGACTATTGCGAGTTTCGCGACGGCCGGATCGCCGGAGGTTTCGCCCTCGCCCACACCGTCTCGCCCAAGGGCGGACCGCTCGTCGTCATCTACGCCCCTGGCCTCGAGGAGACGCTGTCGCGGGTGGAAAAGGCCGGCGGCCATGTCTCGCGCCCGATCTTCGACTTCCCCGGAGGTCGTCGGTTCCACTTCGTCGACCCGGAGGGCTACGAACTGGGCGTGTGGTCTGATACCTGAAACGAAAAGGGGCCGCGCTTCGGCGCGGCCCCTGAAATCGACACGGAAGCCGAAGCTGCGGCTTACTCGCCGCCGCCCAGAGAGTGGACGTAGACAGCCAGTTGCTTGACGGTCTCGTTGCTCAGGCGGGTGCTCCACGCGGGCATGACACCGTGGCGCGGCGCCTGGATCTGCTGGGCAATCTCCGCCTCTCCCTCGACCTTCAGCCAGATGGCATCCGCCAGGTTCGGCGCGCCGAACTCCCGCATGCCCTCGCCGTTTTCGCCATGGCAGGAGGCGCAATTGTCGGCATAGAGCTGCTTGCCCGGCTCGATCATCGAGGCATCCCGCGGCGTGCCGCTGAGGCTGACCACATAGGCTGCCACCTGACGGACTTCCTGCGGCTGCAGCATGTCCATGAAGGCCGGCATTTCGGAATAGCGGGTATCGGGATCGACGCTGTCGCGAACGCCGTGCGCGATGGTCTGGTAGATGGCGTTGATGTCGCCGCCCCACAGCCATTCGTCGTCGTTCAGGTTCGGATAGCCCTGCCCGCCCGCGGCACCCGTGCCGTGGCACTGCACGCAGTTGACGCGGAAGGCCGAGGCGCCGCCTGCGGTCGCGAACTGGGCAAGCTGCGGATCGGCCAGGATTTCCTCCAGCGTGACCTTGGAGATCTTCTCCATGATGCCGCCCTGGGCAATGCGGGCGCCTTCCATCTCGTCGGCGAGGTCACCGCGGCTGGAATAGTTGAGCACACCCCGGGTGGCATCGTTCAGAAGCGGCCAGGCCGGATAGAAGACCGTATAGCCGATCGCCCAGACGATCGTCGCGTAGAAGGTCCAGACCCACCAGCGCGGCATCGGGTTGTTCAGCTCGCGGATGCCGTCCCACTCGTGACCGGTGGTTTCGACGCCGCTGATTTCGTCGACATGCTTGTCGTGCTTGTCCGCCATCTATCAATCCTCCTTCAGAGGGATCTGGGCGGCATCTTTTGCAAGAGCCTTCGCGCCCGGGCGCAGGGTGAAAAGGATGACGCCGAGGAAGAACAGGGTCATGGCAAGCAGGGCCCAGCTGTCGGCGAACTGGCGGAGTGCCGTGTAGAGTTCCATCCGGGCCTCCTCAGCGATAACCGGCAGTGGCGTCATAGGTGGAGAAATCGACCAGCGTGCCGAGCATCTGGAGATAGGCGACGAGCGCATCCATCTCCGTGAGTTCGGCCGCGTTGCCGTCGAAGTCGCCGACCTTGGCCTTCGGGTAGCGGGCCAGCACGCCCGACGTATCCGCGTTCGGGTCGGCCTGCGCCTTCAGGTCGGCTTCGGCGTTCTCGAGCATCTCGTCGGTATAGGGCACGCCCACCGCGCGGTTGGCGCTCAGGTCCATGGCGACGTCGCTCACCTGAAGCGGCGTGTCCTTCAGGAAGGCATAGCCCGGCATGACCGATTCCGGCACGACCGAGCGAGGCTCGATCAGGTGCTGCACGTGCCATTCGTTCGAATAGCGGTCTCCGACGCGCGCGAGGTCCGGCCCCGTCCGCTTCGAGCCCCACTGGAACGGATGGTCGTACATCGATTCCGCCGCGAGGCTGTAGTGTCCGTAGCGCTCCACTTCGTCGCGGAACGGACGGATCATCTGGCTGTGGCAGACGTAGCAGCCTTCGCGGATGTAGATGTTGCGGCCGGCCAGTTCGAGCGGCGAATAGGGCCGCATTCCCTCGACCTTCTCGATCGTGTTCTCCAGATAGAAGAGCGGCACGATCTCGACGATCCCGCCGATCGACACCACGAAGAGGGAGCCGACCAGCAGCAACGTCGCGTTGCGTTCGACGAATTTATGTTTGTCCAGAAGAGCCATTGTCCGCTCCTTATTCGGCCGGCTGGAGGGTCGCGGGCGCAGCGCCCGGAACCTTCTCCCGCCGCTCGTAGCCGAGGATTGTCATCGTGATGTTGAAGGCCATGATCAGCGCACCGGCGAGGTACATGGCACCACCGACCGCACGCAGCACGTAGTACGGGAACATGGCTGCGACCGACTCGGCGAACGAATAGACGAGGAAGCCCTGGTCGTCGTACTCGCGCCACATCAGGCCCTGCTGGACGCCGGCGACCCACATGACCGCCGCATAGACGACGATGCCGAGCGTTGCGAGCCAGAAGTGCCAGTTGACGAGCTGGATGCTGTAGAGGCGATCCCGGTTCCACAGCTTCGGGACGAGGTAGTAGAGCGCGCCGAAGGTGATCATGCCGTTCCAGCCGAGAGCGCCGGAATGCACGTGGCCGATCGTCCAGTCCGTGTAGTGACTGAGCGAGTTGACCGACTTGACCGACATCATCGGGCCTTCGAAGGTCGCCATGCCGTAGAATGCGACGGCGATGACCATCATGCGCACGACCGGATCGGTACGGATCTTGTCCCAGGCGCCCGAGAGCGTCATCAGGCCGTTGATCATGCCGCCCCACGAGGGCATCCAGAGCATGATCGAGAAGACCATGCCGAGCGTCTGCGCCCAGTCCGGCAGGGCCGTGTAGTGCAGATGGTGGGGGCCGGCCCAGATGTACATGAAGATCAGCGCCCAGAAGTGGATGATCGACAGCCGGTAGGAATAGACCGGGCGGTTCACCTGCTTCGGGATGAAGTAATACATCATGCCGAGGAAGCCGGCGGTGAGGAAGAAGCCGACGGCGTTATGGCCGTACCACCACTGCGTCAGCGCGTCCTGCACGCCGGCGAAGGCCGAATAGCTCTTCGAGCCCAGGAACGAGACCGGGACGGCAAGGTTGTTGACCACGTGCAGCATCGCGATCGTGACGATGAATGCCAGGTAGAACCAGTTCGCCACGT
>JAEZHO010000279.1 GCA_023416545.1 Pseudomonadota bacterium | reverse complement strand
TTCCGGATGAGGAGATCGAAGAGAGGATTGGAAGTCATGCTTGAAGCCGCAACAGCAATCGAATACACTATTTGTATGCAATTAATTGCTCATCATGGCAACAGACGGGGACATAAAATGAACGCTCGCGCCCAGCAGGACCTTCAGGCAGTCAAGGATTACCTGGAGGCCTCCATGACACCTGATCCCGTCCGGGCAGCGCGATACGTGGATGCTGCCTTCGTTTGCCGGTTTACCGGCAACCGCGTCTTCGACACTCCCGGCGGGCCGACAAGCTTCAATGCTGCGCGTTACAAGTGGGTGAAGAAGCGCATCGAGCGCTACGATGTGATCCCGGGCGACGGCGAAACCATCGTCTACAGCCTCGGCTATCTCTATGGGGAATGGCCGGATGGCCGCCCTTTCGACAATAATCGCTATGTGGACCGGTTCGTGGTGCGCGATGGGCTCATCGTCGAGACGGATGTCTGGAACGACAGCGCCGAGTGGATCCTCGACCCCTCCTGCGCGCGGCAGTAACGCCGCCGGCAGGCGGGCTCAATCGGCGTAGGGCGCCAGGATGTCCATCAGGTCCCGGCTCCGCGCTCCCGTGCTCTGGAGGAGCGCCCGCGAGGCGACGGCTTCCAGGTGCTGGTCCATCAACGCGCAGGCCCGCTCGGCGGGCCCGTGCTGGATTGCCTCGATCAACTCCAGATGTTCGCTGACGGCGCAATCGGAAGAATGCGGGCGGGCAAAGGCCGAAAGCGACAAGCCGGCCCGATAGCAGATCTCCGTGACGTAGCGGACCAGGATCGGCTTGCCCGTCATTTCCGCCAGCCTGACGTGGAATTCCGTTGCGAGCCGGATCGACGTGCCTTCCGCACCGTGGCGCGCCTCGTGCTCGGCCTCGACGATCGCCTTCAACTGCCTGACCTGTGCATCCGTCAGCTTGCCGGCGAGGTGGCGCACCACCTGGCGTTCCAGGTCGACGCGAATGTCGAATATGTCCCTGGCATCCTCGAAGGACGGCGTCGCAACGACGGCGATCCGGTTGCGCCTCAGATCCACCAGGCCTTCCGCCGCCAACTGACCGAGTGCATGCCGGGCAATCGTCCGGCTCACTCCGAAGCGCTCGCCAAGCGCATCTTCCGGCAGCCGGTCCCCAGGCAGCAGCGCGCGCTCGATGATCGCCTTGCGAAGGGCGTTGCAGATCCCCTGGACGCGATCGATCTCGCTCCGCGGCTGACGTTTCTCGGCTGCCATCGCTCGCTCCCTTCGTGACGCTCTGGATAATCCAAGGCATCGCCTTCTTCAACCGGGTGCTGCACGATTTGGATGCAGCATGCCGCCATAAACTGCATGCATTTTCTGCATGAGAGAATTTCTTGACTGCGCCGGCCTGCGCCTCCCGAAAATTCTGCGACGAATCGAACTTGGCACGACCGTTGCATACAGTTTCTGAAAAGGTTGAGGTGAGTGCATGATCGATTTTTCAGAAACGGGCAACAGGCATCCGGTAGCGGTGGAGTTGTCGCAGGCCGCCGTCTCCTTCGGTCGCGGCGATAAGGCGGTCGCTGCCCTGCAGGAAACGAGCCTGAAAATCGCAGACGGCGAATTCGTCGCTCTTGTGGGCCCGTCCGGCTGCGGCAAGTCCACCATCCTCAAGCTGGCCAGCGGCCTGCTGCGGCCAAGCCGCGGCGTGGTGGTTGTCGGCGGCAAGGAAGTCGGCGCCAACGCCCTGCGCATCGGCATGGCATTCCAGAACCCGACGCTGCTGCCCTGGCTGACGATCGAACGCAACGTCATGCTGCCGTTGAAGATCGTCCGGCCCTTCCGTTCGCACTACCACGCCAGGAAGAACACCGAGTTCAGGGACAGGGTCCACGCCCTTCTGGCCGATGTCGGGCTGGAGCGTTTCGCCAATCATTACCCCTGGCAGCTGTCCGGCGGCATGCTGCAGCGCGCCAACCTCTGCCGCGCCCTTGTCCATGATCCCAGCCTTCTGCTGCTGGACGAACCGTTCGGCGCGCTGGACCAGTTCACCCGCGAGGAGCTCTGGGCGACGATGCAATCGCTCTGGATGAAGCGCAAGCCGACCGTTCTGCTCGTCACCCACGATCTCAAGGAGGCCGGCTTCCTTGCGTCGCGGATCTGCGTGATGAGCGCGCGCCCCGGCAGGATCATCGACGACAGCCCGGTGGAGTTTGCCCGTCCCCGCACCATCGCCATGACCTTCGAGCCGGAATTCACCGCGCTCAACCAGCATCTGCGGGAACTGATCATCGATGCCCGCACCGACGTCGCCCATGAGGAAGCCTGAAATGTCCTATTCTATCCGCCGCCGCCTCTGGGCCGCCTTCCTGATTCTCGCCTTCTTCCTCCTCTGGGAATTCCTCTGCCTTGCGCTGCAGGTTTCCGACCTCGTCCTGCCCCGCCCCTCCCAGGTGCTTGCCACGCTCGTCGAGCGCATGGACGTCCTCTGGCCGCATATCCTGCAGACCCTCTGGACGACGATGGTCGGCTTCCTGCTGGGCGTGACGGTCGGCCTCTTCATCGGCGCCTGCATCGGCACCTCGCGGATCGCCTATGACACCGCCTATCCCCTGTTGATCGGCTTTTCCTCGATCCCCAAGGTCGCCGTCGTGCCGATCTTCGTCCTCTGGTTCGGTTCCGGCTCCGTTCCCGCAATCCTGACGGCGCTGGCCATGTGCTTCTTCCCGATCGTCGTCAACATCGCGACCGGCCTTGCCACGACCGAGCCGGAACTCGAGGACGTCCTGAAGTCGCTCGGCGCCAGCAAGCTCGACATCCTGTGGAATGTCGGCCTGCCGCGCACCATGCCCTTCTTCTTCGCCTCGCTGAAGATTGCGGCCACCTTCGCCTTCGTCGGCTCCGTCCTGTCGGAAACCGTCGCGTCCAATCGCGGCATCGGCAACGTGATGATGACGGCCTCCTCCAATTTCGACGTGCCGCTGGTGTTTGCGGGGCTGTTCATCCTCGCGGTGCTCGGCGTCCTCCTCTACGCCGCCTTCTCCCTCGTCGAAATGCGGGTCGCCGGATGGGCGAACCGCCGCGACAACCTCACCACAACCGCCTGACCCTCGAACAATCGGAGCACAACATGCTGAAGACATTCCTCTCCACCGTCGCTCTAGGCCTTTGCCTCAACAGCGCCGCGCTGGCCGACACCGCGATCAAGCTCACGCTCGGCTGGAAGACGCAGGGCTCGGACGCGGCCTTCCTCCTCGCCAAGGAGGCCGGCTACTTCAAGGCCGAAGGTCTCGACGTCACGATCGACCAGGGCGAAGGCTCGGCCGCGACCGTCACCCGCATCATGTCGGGCAGCTATGATGCCGGCTTCGGCGACATCAACGCCATCATCCAGAATGCGGCGACCCGGCCGGACGAAGCCCCGGTCATGGTCTACCAGATCTGGAACAAGCCTCCCTTCGCCATCGTCAGCAAGAAGGAAACCAACATCACGAAGCCCGCCGATCTTGTCGGCAAGACGCTGGGCGGCGCGCAGGGGACACCGACGACCCGGCTGGTGACCGTTCTTGCAACGCTCAACGGAATCGACATGGCCCAGGTCAAGATCGACAACATGGGCCCCAACCTGCAGGAGCCGATGCTGATCAAGGACGAGATCGACGGCGCCCTGGTGTTCAACATCACCAGCTGGTTCAACCTGATCAACAACCGCCAGGACCCGGCGAAGGACTACAACTGGCTGCTCTTCGGTGACCACGGCCTCGACCTCTATTCGAACGGCCTCATGGTCTCCCAGAAGCTGATCGCCGAGAACCCCGAAGCGGTCGCAGGCCTCGTGCGCGCCGTCAACAAGGCAGCGATCGAGATCGGTCTCGATACGGAAAAGGGAATGGAATCGGTCGTCGCCTTCGACAACCTCGTGAAGCGGGACCTCGAGCACGATCGCCTCAAGTTCTCCTACGAGAACCTGATCGTCTCGCCGGAAGTCGAGAAGCTCGGCCTGGGCGATCTCGATGACAGCCGCCTTGCACGGTCTATCGACATCGTGGCCGAAGGCTATCAGCTTCCGTCCAAGCCGAAGGCGGAGCAGATCTTCAACCGCCAGTTCCTGCCGCCGATCGAGGAGCGCAAGCTGTCCTACACGGCGAACTGACCCGAGAACTCCGCCGGGGGCATCCTGCCTCCGGCGCCAAACCCGCACGAGCAGCACATGCAGTCAGAACTTCGCCACCCCTCGGGATCGGGCATGGTCGTCAGTCCCCACCCGCTGGCAACGGAAGCCGGCCGGGCGGTCCTCGAACGGGGCGGAAACGCCATCGAGGCGGCCGTGGCCGTCGGGGCGATGCTGGCGGTCGTCATGCCCCATTTTTGCGGCCTCGGAGGTGACGCCGTCTGGCTTGTCTGCGACCGGGAGGGGCGACGCCGCTGCTTTCTCGGCATCGGCCAGGCCGCCGCCCGGGTGACTGTCCCAGGCGACGCGATCCCCGCGCGCGGTCCGTCATCGATGCTGACCTCCGCCTGCGCCGTCGATAGCTGGGGTCATGCGCTTGCCTTCAGCGAAACGAACTGGGAAGGCCGCGAAAGCTTCGGGGACCTGCTCGTCCAGGCGATCGAACGGGCCGAGGCCGGCTATGTCCCGAGCGGCTCCCAGGATTTCTGGCTGGATTTCCGGGCCGAAGAACACCCTTCATGGCCGGGCTTCGCCGCCATCTTCGACCATCGGAGCGACCAGGGCCCATTGTGCCAGCCGGAACTCGCCGCGACCCTCAGGCAGCTTGCGACGGACGGCTACCGCAGTTTCTACGAGGGCCCCCTGTCCGAAACCATCGCGGATGGCCTTGCGAAATCCGGCTCGCCG
>JAEZHO010000160.1 GCA_023416545.1 Pseudomonadota bacterium | reverse complement strand
TTCGGGCTCGCCATCGTCACCGGCAAGGCCAGGGGCGCCGACGCCACGATCAGCCATATCTGCGTGATGGACAAGCAGAGCCAGAGCGTCGAACTCGGGAGCGAGCTTTCGGAGGATCAGGTGCGCGCGGCGGCCGGCGACTGACGGTCGGACCGGAGACCGGGAAGCACTTGCGAAACAGCCACCCCTTGCGGCAGTGTGCGCGCGCACAATGACGGGAAACGGCGTGGGACAGGGAAACGGCGTGGGCGACTTCTTCAGCAATGAACTCCTGATCTTCATCGCCATCGGCTTTTTCGCGCAGATCGTCGATGGAGCGCTGGGCCTCGCCTTCGGGGTCCTGACCACGACGGTCCTTCTTTCGATCGGTGTGCCGCCGGCGGTCGCGAGCGCCATGGTCCATGTCACCGAATGCTTCACCACGGCCGCCTCGGGCCTGTCGCACGTCTATCACCGCAACATCGACTGGCGGCTCGTGGCGCGGCTGGCACCGGCCGGCATGATCGGCGGGGCGATCGGCGCCTATGTGCTGACCAGCATCGACGGCTCGGTGATCGCGCCCTTCATCTCGCTCTATCTGATCGGCATCGGCTGCTTCATCCTGCTGCGTGCCTTCCGCCCCAAATGGCCGCGCGACGTGCGCGACTGGATCGTGCCCTATGTCGGCGGTGTCGGCGGGCTGCTGGATGCGATGGGCGGCGGCGGATGGGGACCGATCGTCACCAGCACGCTGGTCGGCCGCGGCCATGCCCTGAAGAAGGTGATCGGCTCCACCAACCTCACCGAATTCGCGGTGACGACGGTGATCTCGCTCACCTTCATCCTGGCGCTCGGCTGGTCGGAGCTTTCCGCCGCAGTCGGCCTGATCATCGGCGGGGTGCTCGCCGCGCCGCTCGGCGCCCTCATCCTCAAGCGCCTGCCGGTGAGACCGCTGATGATCGCGGTCTCGCTGATCATCATCGGTACGGCCGCCGCCCGGCTGATCTAGGCGGCGCGGCGGCGGCCCGACCAGTCGGAACTGGCCTCACCCCGCGGTGGAGCGGGCCCAGTCCATGTAGAGCTGCAGCGCCTGGCGGGCGATGGGGCCTTCCTGGAAGTCGAGATCGTCGAGCTTCGTCACCGGCACGATCTTGGAATAGTTGCCGGAGGTGAAGATCTCGTCGGCACTGCGGAAATCCTCGACCGTCAGCGTCACTTCCCGGACCTCGTGGCCCGCCTCGCGCAACAGGCCGATGATGCGGGCGCGGGTGATGCCGGAGAGGAAGGTGCCGTTGGCGACCGGGGTCATGACGACGCCGTCCTTGACCAGGAAGACGTTGGAGGACGCCGTTTCGGCGACATTGCCGTTCATGTCGCGGGCAAGCGCGTTATCGAAGCCGCGCGAGCGGGCCTCGATGATCATGCGGCCGCTGTTGGGATAGAGGCTGCCGGTCTTGGCGCCGGTCATCGCCACTTCAGGGTTGGGGCGGCGATAGGGAGAGACGGTCAGCGACGAGGGCCTGGCCGTGTGCATGGGCGCCTCGAAGAGGCAGAGCGCGAAGCGGGTCGATTCCGGATCGGGGGCGACGACGCTGTAGGGCGTGCCGTGCTCGGCCCAGTACATGGGCTTGATGTAGATCGCCGTCTTGCCGTCGAACTTCCGGACGCCTTCCAGCGCCAGCCGCTCGATTTCCTCGACCCGCATGGTCGGCTTCATGCCCATGGCGACGGCCGAGCGGTTGACGCGCTGGCAGTGCAGGTCAAGGTCGGGCGAGATGCCGTCGAACCAGCGGGCACCGTCGAACACCGTCGAGCCGAGCCACATCGCATGGGACGTCGGACCGAGGAGCGGCGGATTTCCTTCCAGCCATTCTCCCTCGACATAGGTCCAGGTTGCGGTGCGGGGTGCGGTATTCACGGGCATTTTCGACTCCTTGCGTTTCGCGGGAGTGAAGGACCCGACAGCCGGCAAGGTCAAGTCAAATTTCGCCGCGAACGCATGGGAGGGCGCGGACGGCCACGCTCCCCCGTCCTTGAATTCGTTCGATTTTCCGCGGGACACTGTAACAGACCGAATGGGTCGATCACAAAATATCATCGACCCGCGGGGCGGAGGTCAGGAGCGCGAGGGCGGCGGAAGCAGGGGATTTTGCTGCGGCCGAACGGCCTCGATCAGGCTTTCCGGCACGCCCCTCGACCCTAACCGGTCGAGCAGGACGATACTCAGGATACAGCCGAGCAGGAACAGCATGAAGCACAGGAAGGGCAGGCGCATGGCAATCTCCGGGATGAACAACGCAAAACTGATCCACAGATTCCGCTTCCGGCCGGAGCCGTGGCGGACGGGGACAGAAACGTCAGAAATGAGTCCTGCTCAAGGCGAGGGTCAGGCGGCGCCCGTCCGGCATCATAACCGACGCGGCGTTTCACGGAGGTGACGGACCGGAATTTTCGGTGCGGGAGATCGCCGCGCTGGTCAGCATGTCCCGGGTGGCGCCGGTTTCCGGCGATACCGCGAGCAGGATTGCCAGCACGACCATGATGAGGATGAGAAGGATCATCGGGAGCGCGAACTGCATGGACATTCCCCTCTTCTTTTCGGACGGAACCGCGTCCCGGCTGAATCGTTCCAGCACCTGTGCAGCATGACCGGCATGCCGGGCAGAACAGGACAAACGGGGCAGGCAATATATGACGTCGATCCTTTCGGAGGGCGAAAGCTGCTGGCGCGTGGCGCGTGCCGACCGTCTTTCGGTCATCATCGACGCCGCGGATTTTTTCAAGCACGCCAAGCAGGCGATGCTGAAGGCGAAGCGGTCGATCTATCTCATCGGCTGGGACTTCGACACGCGCATCCGGCTTGAACCGGGCAACCCGCATGCGAAGCGCCCGGACAAGCTCGGACGGTTCCTGAATTCGCTGGCGCGCCGGAACGAGGCGATAGACATCCGCATCCTCAAATGGGACGTCGGGCTGATCAGTTCGCTGACGCGCGGGGAAACGCCGTTCTACATCCTCAGCTGGATGTTCAACAGCCGCATCCACCTCAAGCTCGACAGCGCCCATCCGGCGATGTCGGCGCATCACATGAAGCTGCTCGTCATCGACGACAAGGTCGCCTTCTGCGGCGGCATCGACATGACCGTCGGCCGGTGGGACACGCCGGAGCACCGCGAGGACGACCCGGCCCGGCGCTCTCCCTTCGGGTTTGCGGAAAACCCCTGGCATGACGCGACGAGTTGCTGTTCCGGCGCCGCCGCCGCGGCCCTCGGGGACCTCGCGCGCCAGCGCTGGGAGCTTGCGACGGGAGAGGCCCTGCCGCCCCCCGACGCCGAGGGCGACCCGTGGCCGGACGACCTTGAGGTGGAATACCGGGATGTCGACGTCGGCATTGCCCGGACCGCGCCGGAATACGGCGAGCGCAAACAGGTGGTCGAGATCGAGACGGCGAAGCTCGCCATCATCGCGGCCGCCCGCAAGTCACTCTATATCGAAAGCCAGTATTTCGCCTCGCGCCGCATCGCCGAAGCGATCGCCAAGCGGCTCAGGGAACCGGACGGACCGGAGGTCGTGCTGGTCAACCCCAGGGGGGCGAACGGCTGGCTGGAGGCGAAGGCAATGGATTCGGCACGCGTGCGGCTGATGAAGCTCGTCCGCGACTCCGACCTGCACGACCGGTTCCGCATCTACCATCCCGTCAACGACGCCGGCACGCCGATCTACGTGCATGCCAAGCTGATGATCGCCGACGACCGCATCATGAAGATCGGCTCGGCCAATCTCAACAACCGGTCGATGGGCTACGACACCGAATGCGACCTGATAATGGAGGCGGGCGAGGACCGGCCGGACCTCAGCCTCGGCATCGTCAAGGAGCGCAACACGCTCCTCTCGGAACATCTGGGCCGCCCGGTCGAGGAGATCGAGGACGGCCTACGCCGCGCCGGCGGATCGCTGATCCGCGCCATCGAACTCCTGAACCACGACACGGGCCGGGGCCTTCGGCCGATCCCGATCCGCGAACTGACGGCGGACGAGGAGTTGATGGCAGAATCCGACCTTGCCGATCCGGAACGCCCGGCCGGCATTCGCTACCGGACGCCGAAGCTGTTGCGCCGGAGGTTCGCCGAGACCGCGATCCTCCACCCCGGCGAGTGAGAGCGCGGGCACGGCGGAAGGCTAGCGCGCCCGGTACATCCTTCCGGCGGACAGGGACCGGGGCGCGGGCCGGGAGGCATTCTCCGTCAGGGTGCGGAAATCGTTGTGGATCGCCCACATCAGTTCCACCTCCCTGAACAGGATGGCGGTCGGGCGCATCCCGCCACCGGCAAGGTTCCGGTACTTGCGACCGTAGGCTTCGAGAAAGTTGGAGGCCGCGTCGAGCATCTCGCCGCCCTTTGCCGCCCGGCGGCGCAGTTCCTCGTTCTCGTCCTGCAGCGCCTCGACACGCTCCAGCAGCGAGCGAAGTTCCGCGAGCGGCAAGGCGGCCTGCGAACCGGTTTCCCGGTCCTGATCGGCCAGGACGATGCGCAGGCGTTCGACGATATCGGCGGTCTTGTCTGTCATGTGATTCTCTCCAGGCAGGGAGAAATCCAGACTTTCCGGCGCCGAGGCAAGCATTGCGCCGATCAAATTCCCGAAAGCAAAGCGGCCTTTCCACCGTATTGCGCATGCGCGTCGCGATGGCGGTCGGCGACGGTTGAAGCTCACGGCCCGGGTCCCATGTTAATGGAACTTCTCTTCCGCCCGCCTGCCACAGGAGCAGTCCCATGCACTCAGTCAGCGCAAACGGCGCCAACATTCCTGCCCTCGGTTTCGGGACCTTCCGCATGCCTGATGCGGACGTGCGCAGAATTCTTCCGCAGGCCCTGAAGACCGGTTTTCGCCATGTCGACACGGCGCAGATGTACAATAACGAGGCGGCCGTCGGGG
>JAEZHO010000003.1 GCA_023416545.1 Pseudomonadota bacterium | reverse complement strand
CGCACACCCTGTCCCTCAAAGAGCCCTTTCGGGCACCATCACCTCATTTTCCGGACACGCCATGCCCGCATCGATCATGCTGCTGACTTCGTTTGCCCTCGTCCTCGGTTTGGTGGGATGCGTGTCCGGCTTTCTGGCCGGCCTCCTGGGGATCGGCGGCGGGATTGTCGTCGTGCCGGTCCTCTACCATGTGCTTGCGGCATTCGATGTCGACGTGGCCCTGCGCGCGCACATAGCCGTTGGGACATCGCTGGCAACGATCATCCCCACATCGGTTCAGTCCATCCGCGCTCACAAGGCGAAGGGGGCGGTCGATACGGAGCTTCTGAAGCTCTGGGGCCCATTCGTCGGCCTTGGCGTCCTTTGCGGCGTTGTGGTCGCAGGTTATGCCTCTGGGTCGCTGCTGACTGCCGTCTTCGGGGTCGTTGCAGCATTGGTGGCGCTCTACATGCTGTTCACACGTGAAGGCTGGCATCCGGTCAAGGGGCTACCCGGCCGTCCCGGGCAGGCAGGCATGGCGACGGCTATAGGCACAATCTCGACGCTCATGGGGATCGGCGGCGGCACCTTGACGGTTCCCACGCTGAGCATCTTCAGCTACCCCGTCAGAAGGGCCGTCGGCACCGCCTCGGTGATCGGACTGATCATCGCGGTGCCCGGGACGGTTGGCTACATCTTGAATGGCTGGGGCAGGGCCGGCCTGCCCGCGTTCTCGCTGGGTTATGTGAATCTGGGAGGGATGATCGCCATCGTCGTGACCAGCATGTGGTTCGCTCCACTGGGTGCTCGCACCGCGCATTCGATCGAGCCACGCATTCTGCGCATCCTCTTCGGCGCCTTCCTCACGGTCACGGCCACCAAGATGTTGTTCGATAGCTACCGCATGTTGTTCTAGGAGTACGGACTTTGAGTGGTACATGCGGATTGATGTCCCTAGATTTCTCTCGGTTGACGGGGCCGGCAGTGACTACGACCGTGATTCGGCCGAGCTGAGCGTGGAGCGGAACCGCATTTTTGAGCGCTCGACGTGGCGGAAAAACGCCTCCTGCGCGTGTTCGCGATTGCCGGAGGCGAGCGCATCGACCATTTCGCGGTGCTCGCGGTTAGAGACCGATAGACCGCCTGCCTGGACAAGGCCGCGGGCACGCGCAAGGTGCAGCTTGTTGACGAAAACCCTTGTATTCCCTGACCAGTGTGTTGTTGCCGGTGGAGGTGACGAGATAGTCGTGGAATGCCAAGTTGACGGGATATTAATCGTCGAAGTTCTTGCTGGCCGCGATCTCGTCCATCTGGTCGAGGAAACACTGAGCTTGGCCAGCATCTGATCGTTGACGAGATCGGCGAGCAGGCGTCCGGCAAGGCCGAAGATCGCCGCACGGACGTCGTAGATTTCAAGTGCCTCCGCTGGCGAACCCGAGCGCACAAAGACGCCGCGGTCGCGGATGCTCTTGACGAGGCCCTTGGCCTGGAGGCTCCGTGTCGCCTCCCGCGGGGGCCCACGGGCTGGTGCCGAAGCGGGTCGAAATCTGGATCTCGTTCAGCCCATCCAATACAAGAAGCTGCTCCAGCGCGCCATTGATCGAGAGAGATAAAAATATGTCCGGACTGTCGTTCCAGGATGTAGTACAGGATTGTCGTACAACAACATCAAGTGAGCGCGATATCCAAGCTTCTTCAAGGGCTTGAAAACGGCAGAAACCTTAGCTGGGAATCCAGGCGCCCCAGCCAAGACTTCCTTTCCAGGCCAGCAATCCAGGTCCTTCAAGCTGCCGTCTGGTCAGGCCGGGATCTGCGGGATGTCTCGAGGAAGCCGGCTATGAAATCGACGGTGTCGTCGCCATCCCGCAAGCCGAGATGGATGCTTTTCTGGATGCCGGTCTTCCCCATCCGGACCGGGCGGACTCCAAGTGCGGCCGCTTCCCGATGCACAAGCCAGTTCGGAACAGCGCTGACTCCGCGGCCTGCCCCCACGAGTTGAAGCATCATTTCGGTGGTTTCGACACTGCGGTGATGGCGCGGGCGGGAATCGGCGGGCACCAGAAACTGCGTGAAGACATCCAGCCGCTCCGCCGGTACCGGATAGGTAAACAGCGTCTCCTCCACGAGGTCCGCGGGCTCGGCATGGCGTTTTTGCGCCAGCGGATGATCGGCCGGAACGGCGAGCACAAGTTCGTAGTCGAACACCGGCAGGTAATGGATGCCGGGTGCCTCGATCGGATCCGGCGTGATCAGAATGTCGATCTCGTATCCGCTCACCGCCGCCACACCGCCGAATGCGAACGATGTCGTCAGGTCGAGGTCAACGTCCGGCCAGTCGAGGAGATAGGGTCTCGTGACGCCCATCAGCCATTGATGACAGGGATGGCATTCCATGCCGATCTTGAGGAAGCCGCGCTTGCCGCGGCGATAATCCGACAGGACACCCTCGGCCCTTTCGATCTGCGGGAGAACACGTTGCGCCAGCCTCACGATGTAGCGCCCGGCCTCGGTGAGGCGGAGGTTGCGGCCATCCTTCTCCCACATGGCGACGCCACAGCGTTCCTCCAGCTTGCGGATCGTGTGGCTGAGCGCGGACTGGGACACGTTCAGCCGCTCGGCCGCAGCAGTCAGGCTGCCCAGGCGATCGACTTCGTGCAAGATTGACAGATGTTGCCTGTCCAGCATGGTCTACACGCCCCTCTTGCCGCTCGGCAGAACGTTTGCCGGGGAGATGTCGCGAACGGGGACGGGCCGATGATCTTCGGCGACCGCCACCATGGTGAAATGTCCGGTGGCAGTGATATGCCTCTCGCCGGTCAGGAGGTTTTCGGACCAGAGCTTCGTTTCGATCAGCATCGAACTGCGGCCCACGCGCTCGACACGCGCTTCCACCTCGACGATTTCACCGATCTCGATTGCCCTGGCGAAATCGATGCGTTCTGACGAGGCGAGGACCACCAGCTTACCGCAGTAGCGGGACGCGACGACGAAGGCTGCCTTGGTCATGTAGGCGATTGCCTCGCCCCCGAACATCCGGCCGACGCTGTTTGCCTGATCCGGAAATACGATCTCGACCATGGCAACGCCATCGCTCCTGCGGGACGCCTCCTCAGGAGGCAGTTCGGGCAAGACACGGTGCCTGGCGTCTTCGCCCTCGGGTATGGCGACCATGTTGAAAATGCCGCGTGTACAGGTGTGCCGCTGCCGCCCGACAATGGTTTCCGCCACCATCTCGACCTCGACCGTCAACGAGCGACGACCGGCCTTGATAGGTCTTGCCGTGAAAACGACGATGTGCCCGATGCGGGCCGGCTGCCTGAAATCGATACGCTCGCAGGACGCGGTCACGAAAGGCATCCGTCCGAACCGGGTCGCCGCGATGAAGGCTACCCGATCCATGAGGGCGAGCCCGGCTCCCCCGAAGAGGGTGCCGTGATGGTTGGTATCGCCGGGGAAAACGATGTCGACGAGACAGGTGCTCGATCCCGGCCGGGCAGGAATTGTTTCGGGGGAAATCTCGGTCATGGGCCCTGCCATCGCGTTGCGGCCGGGCGATGGGATGACGCAGAGACGACGGCACGGGAGGCCTGTCGCGAAAGCGGCACTCCGGGACACCCCGCCCGTGGACGTTATCTATCGCGGCAGGTCTCCTGGCTTGCGGGTCTTCGCTCCGGTCCGTCTTCCCGAGGCATGGCCTCAGTGACTTGGATGGACTTTCGCTCGCCGCTTACAGTTGCGGGGGCAGCTTCGGCCTCAGGCAGAGCCTTCACCGAATTCCCTCTTAGCTCCGGACTTTCGCCCGCAGAACCACGATGACGCACCAATGTCGCATGTCGCCTAAGCGGTCAAGGCGTCTCCGTTCGACATGGCACGCGGGGATGTGCGGGGTTCTTCGCGCTTCCGCCGTTTCTCAGGCTGGCGGAGAGGCTTCGATGTTCATGTCCAATGATGAACACGGCTCATGCTTGGGTGAGAGAATACCAATTTTTCCCGATCAAGGGCTCAGGCATACAGCAGGCCCGGCTCTCCACTACCGGGAGCATTGAACTGCTGACCGATGGAACCGATGAGGTTCGATCTCGGAACGAGGACGCCAGATCGCGATGAGCCA
>JAEZHO010000276.1 GCA_023416545.1 Pseudomonadota bacterium | reverse complement strand
GGGTCGATCACCAGCCTTACGATCTGGCCGAGCAGGGAATCGACCCCTTCGCCGATGGCGAGGTTCTCCGGGCGGCAGCCGAGATGGGCGGCAAGCGCCTGCTTCAGCGCGTGGTTTTCCGGGTCGTTGTACTTCCAGGTGTCGGAGGCCGCCTCGGCGATGGCGCGAAGCACGGACGGGGCGGGGCCGAAGCCATTCTCATTGGCGCCGATGCGTGCCTTGACCTGTCGCCCCCGGCTGCGCTCGATCGCCTCCGGCCCGACGAAGGGAACGGTTGCGGGAAGCGACTGGATGAGCGGCGTGAAGCGGGAGAATGCGGACATGTGAGTGGGACCTGCTGCTGGAATCGGCTCACCATAGGGCCGAATCCGGCATACGCAAGCCTGCGCACGGGTCAGCCGGTTCGCCCGGAAAGGTCGTCCGCCAGCCGCCGGAAGAGGGCCGCCAGGCGGTCCATCACCAGCCGCATTTCCGGCCGGTGCCGGTCGTCGTCATTGGCGACGATCCACAGCGTATAGGTGAGTTCGTCGAGGATCGGTCCGTCCCGTTCGAGTTCCGGCTCCGCATCGCCGACGAAACAGGGAAGCACGCCCCGGCCGTTGCCGGCGCGGATCAGCCGCAGGAGGAGGTCGGGCGAATTCGCCCAGGTCATGATGTCACCCTCGTGGCGCTCGAAGACCCACCGGTCCGCCGGCGAATGGGCGCTCTGCGTCCCGAGCGAGACCCAGGGGAGGGGCGGGCCGCCCGGCCCGGCCGCCCTGTAGACGGCATGGGCGACCGGGACCGACTTCAGAACCGCGAGATTGCCGGTCCGGGGCGGCGCGGAAACAAGCCCGATATCCGTTTCCCGATAGGTGAAGTCGATGCCGTCGTGGCGCATCTGGCAGCAGAGGCGGAAGGGATCGGACGCGCCTCGGATCGACGGGGTCTCGCGCGCCACGAGGCCGGAAAGCCACGCATCGGCGCCGATCGAGACGATCGGCAGGGCAAAGGCCCGGCCGCGCCACTCGGCGATCTTCTCCGCCGATTTCCGCATGGCCTCCACATGCGCGAGCAGCACCTCGCCGTCCGGCGCCAGCCGGTAGCCGCGCTGGCTGCGCACGAAGAGCGTCCGCCCGGTGGCGCGCTCCAGCGACAGCATCCGCCGTCCGATCGTCGGTGCGCTGATGCCGGTGCGCTCCGACGCGCCGCTGAGGCCGCCGGCGCTCGCGACATGCAGGAAGAGCTTGAGGTCGTCCCATTCCGGTTCGGTCATCGCTTTTATTGTAGCGCGCCTGGCGCCGGCGGCATCCTTCACCGGTGAAAAACGGCTTTCGTTTGCGCCTCTACAAGCGCCG
This sequence comes from Pseudomonadota bacterium, assembly GCA_023416545.1. Classification (GTDB taxonomy): domain Bacteria; phylum Pseudomonadota; class Alphaproteobacteria; order Rhizobiales; family Rhizobiaceae; genus Neorhizobium. Next base: position 2,180 of record JAEZHO010000276.1, on the reverse strand, counting down.
TCCGCGGCGATCCAGGTGAATGGCATGTTCCGTTGGAGACCAGGGCCATGCTTCTGAACTGGACCATCATCTGGATAAGGCTTCGCGATCAATCGCGGAGGAGGCGCACCTCGCCGCTCGACGATCCGCTCGACGGACCCGAATGGCGGCCGTTCCTCTGGACGGTGCCGCCCGTCGCCTTTCTCCTGCGCCGGCAGGGGGCGGCCCGCGTGCCGGTGCGCAGGCGCGACAGCCTTCGCGCCGCCCTCAGGTGGTCTCGAAGCCGAGCCGGATGACGTGGTGCAGGAATTCGGGGTCGATCAGCATGTTGAAGCCGACCGTCACCTTCTCCTCCTCGCGGCGGATCACCGTGCAGCCGATCTCGTCGTGGATGCCGAGGATTTCCAGGAAGAAATTGCTCGGAACCGGCAGATGCGGGCTGACCTCGAGTTCGGCTCCATAGAGCGACATGCTGCGGATCAGGCAGCGCAGATGCGTCTTGGTGCTGAGATGATGGCCGACGAAGATGATCTTGCCCGGACGATCGATCGTGAACTTCTCGAAGACCTGATCGCGGGGAATGCTCTGTTTCGAGTCTCGGTCCGTGTGCAAGGGCATCACACCCTCCTCTGTCTCCTCACGCCACGATCCTAGGCGTTTTCGCCTAATACTTCCTGAATGCCAGCGGTCGAATTGGTGCGATGTGGGTGAAATCGCCGCAGCCGGGCTTGCGCGGTTTGGAGACGTACCCCCGTAGATCGGTTGACGTCGGGACGGGGCGCGGCTACCCCTGCCGGAAGAAGGATCGATAAGGCAGCATGAGGGGCAGGTCTTTGGCAGGCAGGCTGGTGATCGTCGGGGCAGGGCAGGCCGGTTTCGCGGTGGCGGCAAAGCTGCGCAGCCTGAAGGACGACCGCGCGATCACCATCGTCGGCGCCGAGGACGTGCTGCCCTACCAGCGGCCGCCGCTTTCCAAGAAATACCTGCTGGGCGAGATGGAGTTCGACCGCCTGACCTTCCGGCCCGAGAGCTGGTATGCGGAAAACGCCGTCGACATCCGGCTTTCCACCTATGTGGAACGCATCGACCGGGACGCCCGCCGCATCTTCATGCAGGACGGCTCCTCGCTCGACTACGAGACGCTCGTCCTTGCGACCGGCGCCTCGCCGAGGACCCTTCCGGGGGCGATCGGCGGCGATCTCGAAGGCGTCCACGTCATGCGCGACAAGCGCGACGCCGACGTGCTGGCGGGCGAGATGCGTCCCGGCCGGCGCCTGCTGGTGATCGGCGGCGGCTATATCGGGCTCGAGGCGGCCGCGGTGGCGCGCACCCGCGGCGTCGAGGTGACGCTGATCGAGATGGCCGAGCGGATACTGGCCCGCGTCGCCGCCCCGCAGACGTCGGAAATCTTCCGCACCATACACCTGCAGCACGGCGTGACGATCCGCGAGAACACCGGCCTGACGCGGCTGATCGGCCGGGACGGCCGGCTCCGCGCCGCCGAGCTTTCCGACGGCAGCATCGTCGACGTGGATTTCGCCATCATCGGCATCGGCGTGACGCCGAATGACGGGCTTGCCCGGCAATGCGGGCTGGAGGTCGGCAACGGCATTGTCGTCGACGCCTTCGGGCGCACCTCCGATCCGGCCATCCATGCCGCGGGCGATTGCACGCAACTGCCGTGGAAGGGCGAGCGCATCCGCCTCGAATCGGTCCAGAACGCCGTCGACCAGGCCGAGGCCCTTGCCGCGGTCCTCGCCGGCGGAAGCGAGCCCTACCGGCCGAAGCCGTGGTTCTGGTCCGACCAGTACGACGTCAAGCTGCAGATCGCCGGCTTCAACCTCGGCTATGACGAGACGCTCGTCCGGCCCGGCATGCGCGACGGCAGCGTCTCCGTCTGGTACTTCCGCGAGGGCAAGCTGCTTGCGGTCGATGCCATCAACGACGCAAAGGCCTATGTCACGGGAAAGAAACTCCTCGACATGGGCATCGAGCCGGACCGCGCGATCCTCGCCGATACGGCCGCGGACCTGAAGCAACTTCTCTCCTAGGAAATATCGAATGCCCGCACCGAAGAATCAGTTCAAGGCAGCCCTGCGCGAGGGCGGCAGGCCCCAGATCGGCCTCTGGCTCAATACCGGCGAACCGCTCCTGGCCGAGCTTGCCGGGACGGCCGGCTACGACTGGCTGGTGATCGACGG
>JAEZHO010000453.1 GCA_023416545.1 Pseudomonadota bacterium | reverse complement strand
CCATCTACCTCGACGAGATCCGCAAGGCGGGCCTCTACGACACGATCTGGCAGGCCTTCGCCGTGCTGCTTCCGGTCCAGACGGTCGGGGTGATGGGCGACTACCGCACCTATGACTTCGTCTGCGCGCTTCGTGCGGTGACCTCGGTCGACGGCATGACGGCCGACTTCTATCCCTACGACATGAACTTCCTCGGCCGAACCGCCACCCGCATCATCAACGAGGTGCGCGGCATCAACCGAGTCGTCTACGACGTCACGTCGAAGCCCCCGGGCACGATCGAGTGGGAGTAAACATGGCTGAGGGAGGCATGCATCTCGTTCAAATCCTGCTCCCTGCCAACGATCCTGACGGACAGCCCTTCCCGCCGGGGCTGTTTGCATCCGTCCGCGATCATCTCGCCCGGTCATTCGGAGGCATCACCTTCCACCGGAGCGCGCCGGCCGAGGGGCTCTGGCTCGGCGAGGGCGGAGTCCAACGCGATGCGATCGTCACCGCCGAGGTAATGGTCGAGACGCTGGACGAGGCCTGGTGGCGGGCCTACCGGCAGGAACTGGAAAGGACCTTCCGGCAGGACGAGATCGTCATCCGCGCAATATCGATGGTACGGCTCTAGCAATCTGTCGCATGTCGATCGGGGCTCCGGCGAGCGCTATACCCGTATTGCCAGGCGAAGCCCGCCCCAGTGGCGTCCGTTGACGAAAACGGGGGCCGAGATGTCCTTCATCAGCACATACTGGCCGCCGCCCATATCACGACGATAGGTCTGCAGCAGGAAGGGCTCGGTATTGCGCCCGGCTGCAAGACCCACCCGGTCGTTGAACATCCTGCGATTGCGGCAATTTGCCGTGTTCCACTCGACGTCACCGGGACGCTGGGGATGCGAGAACTTGCGGTTATGGGTCGGCAGATAGCCGTTCTCGTCGACGCAGGCGCAGAATGCCACGCGCTCGTCGCTTGCCGCGGCTTTCTCCTGGATTGCCGGCAGGACTGCGTCGGTAAGCTCCGTGAACCGGGTCATGTACTGGACGGGATCGGTGCCGGGGATCGGCTGATACCGGCGGTCGAAGAGGGCCGCCATGTCGGTACGGCCCGAGCGGATCGCCGCTTCGAAGGCCGCGGACACCTCCGCCGCGATGGACATGGCCGCCTGTATGTAGGGGGTATCGGGGGTCTGCGTGCCCGCGCTCGCCGTCGCCTGGATGATGCGTTCGGAGATGGCGACCACCTCGCCGACCCGGCCCGACGTCTCCTGCAACTTGTCGTTCGATTTGAGGATGGCAGTGGCGGCGGTCGCGATCGAGCCGGCGAATTCGTTGCACTGCCGGTCGACGGCTTCGGTGGTTCCCGCCAGCGACGAGGCGCTGTCGAGGATCTGCGACATGACGTCCTCGACGCCCTTGAAGGAGCCTTGGACTTCCGTTGCCGTGGACTTCACGCCCTCCGCGGAAACGCGCGCCTGGTTGCCGGCGGCGACGAGCGCGTCAATTCTTGTTCCGAGCTGCTCGAGCGTCGACTGGATGGACGCCGTCGTCTGCGACGTCTGGAGGGACAGCGCCCGGACCTCGGCGGCAACGACGGCAAAGCCCTTGCCGGCATCTCCGGCCCTCGCGGCCTCGATTGCGGCATTCAGCGCGAGAAGGTTGGTCTGCCGGGCTGTGGTGCCGATCGCATCGGCAAGACGGCCCACATCCGCCAGCGCAGAGGAGAACGACTTGATTTCATCGCCGATTTCCTGGGAGGCCGTCACCATGTTGTCTATGGCGGCGACCGAGCCCGTAAGTTGCTGGGCCTGCTCGCCGAGCACTTTCCTGGCACTGGCGGCCAGCTGGTCGGTTTCTCCGAGAGATTTGGCGATGTTCGCGTTCGCCTCTGCGATCGCCTCGGCAGCCTGGGTCAGGCGGGTAAGCAGGGTCGCATGGGCCGAGGACTGCGCCGCGGTATCCTGGATCGTTCCTGCGATGTCGACGAGGTGCAGGCCTAGGTCGGAGGCTTCCAGCGCCAGCCTTGCTACGACGGCCTGAATACCATCGGGATCCAGGGCCGCCTCGGCCGGGGGTTCATTCTCATCAAGAATCTGCGCAATAGCACCCACCGTCACCTCCCGGATATGGCGAGATGATCGCGCGACACGATTAACAAAGCGTATAGGTGCCTAATTGATGAGCGTCAGCGGCAATCAAGCGTCAGAACTGGTCAAAGGCCTTCGGGTCGATACCCAGGATAGCAAGGTCCCGCTTGGTCGGCTTGCGATGGTTTTCCACGGCGGCCGATGCGTGGACGGCCGCTCCGAAGATCGCGAAGGCACGGCCGATGAAGCCCTGGGCATTCTTGCGTTGGTTCGACATGATCTGCTCCTGATGTTGAGCTGAATGTGTGCCCGAGTGCGGCCCGGTGCAACGCACAAGACAACATCCGAGCCATGCGCGAACGGCATGGCTTTGCCGGTGATCCAAGTCTTGCGCCCGCTTATCCCTCCTTGCTATCGCTTTCCCCTCACCGGAGGCATGGCATGAGCATCACGATCTACGGCATCAAAAACTGCGACACGATGAAGAAGGCCCATGTCTGGCTGGACGGCCGGAACGTGACCTACAGGTTTCACGACTACCGCGTCGAGGGCATCGACAAGGCCCGCCTCGAGCGCTGGACGGATGCCGCGGGCTGGGAGACGGTGCTCAACCGCGCGGGGACGACCTTCCGCAAGCTCGACGAGGCGGCAAGGACCGGCCTTGACCGCGACAAGGCGATCGCCCTGATGCTGGAACAGCCCTCGATGATCAAGCGCCCCGTCCTGGAAGTCGACGGCAAGGTCATCGTCGGCTTCAAGCCGGAGATCTATGAGGCACAGTTCGCCTGAAAGCGCAGCGTCGAGCGGCCTTCAAATATCCTCCGTTACGCCTTATGTCTGGCCGACATCCCGCAGACAGGACAGTGAGCCGATGAATATTCATTCCGAGATCAATTCCGCCGTCGACCCGGTCAAGCTCGACAAGCTGGCGGAGGTGGCCGTGAAGGTCGGGCTCCAGCTGCAACGCGACCAGGACCTCGTGATGACGGCACCGCTTGCCGCCCTGCCACTTATCCGGCTCATCACGAAGCATGCCTACATGGCCGGCGCCGGGCTCGTGACCACCTTCTATTCCGACGAGGAAGCGACACTCGCGCGCTACCGGCACGCGCCGGATGCGAGCTTCGACAAGGCATCCGGCTGGCTCTACGAAGGGATGGCCAGGGCCTATGCCAATGGCGCAGCGCGTCTCGCCATCGCCGGCGACAATCCCCTGATGCTGGCGAACGAAGATCCGGCCCGCGTGGCACGCGCCAACAAGGCGAACTCGATGGCCTACAAACCGGCGCTGGAGAAGATCTCCAACTTCGACATCAACTGGAACATCGTCTCCTATCCGAACCCGTCCTGGGCGAAGATCGTGTTTCCGGGCCTGCCGGAAGACGAGGCGGTGAGAAGGCTCGCCGATGCGATCTTCGCCGCGTCTCGCGTCGATGTCGCCGATCCGATCGCCGCCTGGGCGACGCATAACGCCAATCTCAAGAAGCGCTCCGGCTGGCTGAACGGCGAACGTTTCTCCGCGCTGCATTTCACCGGCCCCGGCACGGACCTGGCCGTCGGGCTGGCGGATGGCCACGAATGGCACGGCGGCGCATCGACAGCCAAGAACGGCGTGACCTGCAACCCGAACATTCCGACCGAAGAGGTCTTCACCACGCCGCATGCGATGAAGGTCGAAGGTCACGTCTCCTCTACGAAGCCGCTCTCGCACCAGGGCACGCTGATCGACGATATCCGGGTCAGATTCGAGGGTGGGCGCATCGTCGAGGCACGCGCCTCGAAGGGCGAAGAAGTGCTGAACAAGGTCCTCGACACCGACGAGGGCGCCCGACGTCTTGGCGAAGTGGCGCTGGTTCCGCATTCGTCGCCGATCTCGGCGAGCGGTATTCTCTTCTACAACACGCTGTTCGACGAGAATGCTTCCTGCCACATCGCTCTCGGCCAGTGCTATTCGAAATGCTTCCTGGATGGCGCCACGCTCAGCCAGGACCAGATCGCGGCCCAGGGCGGCAATTCGAGCCTCATCCACATCGACTGGATGATCGGCTCCGACAAGGTCGATATCGACGGCATCAGGGCGGACGGCACGCGCGTGCCCGTCATGCGCCGCGGCGAATGGGTCTGACGGCCTCCGATCGGCTACCTTCAAGTCAGCGGGCCGCCTGTCAGCGATAGTAGATTATCCTGCCGCCGTTGGCGGCGGTCCTAACCCAAAGCACGTTGTGGAGAGCGATCCCGCGACGTGCCAGGGCATCCAGCAGCACCGGGTCGTTTTTCACCACCTGCTGGGCCTGCCTTATGCGCACCGGAAAGAGGAAGAGCGACGGATCGCGCTCGTCGTCGATCCGGCCAGGCGAAATCTGGATGGTCATGATCCCGTCATTGTAGTTCCGGCCGAACAGGAAGGCGGAGAGTTCGCTCTGTTCCGCGACCGTCGGCGAGGCGGGTGCAGTCGCGAC
>JAEZHO010000398.1 GCA_023416545.1 Pseudomonadota bacterium | reverse complement strand
ACGTTGAGTAGCCTTCGTGCGCTTGCCGTCCGTCCCGTGCCGGGACATCTTGCTCCCAATGCATAAGCAGGGGGACAAGAGGGTCATATGAAAGCGAGAATGATGATGGTCGTCGCCAGCCTGATGGCGACGATGGCAGCGAGCGAGGCGCCGGCGCAGAGTTCGGGAGCACGACCGGCGACGACGGCGAGCGACGCGGCACCCGCGGTGCGCAATCGCGCCGTTCCGGAGAAGTACAAGCGCCGCATGGTGCGCTTCTCCACCAACGAGGCGCCGGGCACGATCATCGTCGATACCCACAACAAGTTCCTCTACTACGTGGAAGGCAAGAACCGCGCGACCCGCTACGGCATCGGCGTCGGCCGGGAAGGCTTCGGCTGGTCGGGCGTGGTAAAGGTCGGCCGCAAGGCGGAATGGCCCTCCTGGACGCCGCCTGCGGAAATGCGCCGCCGCGAGGCCGCTCGGGGCCATGTCCTGCCCGCCGTGCAGAAGGGCGGCCCGGACAATCCGCTCGGGGCGCGCGCCCTCTATCTCTACAAGGGCGGTCACGACACGATCTTCCGCATCCACGGCACCAACCAGCCCTGGTCGATCGGCCTCAACCTTTCGTCCGGCTGCATCCGGATGATGAACAAGGATGTCGAACACCTTTATTCACGGGCGCCCATCGGCACCAAGGTGATCGTCATCGGCCCCGGCAACAAGCATGGCGACGTCGCCTTCGAGGACCGCGGCATCGACATCCTGCGGACGCTCTTCGGCGGCTGATTTCGAGGGGACGACCGGTCCCCTCGCCTCCCATGAATGCCCGGCAAGGCAAAGTTCCCCGTCGTGGTGCACAAATGCCACAGACGATCACTACTCTGCCGCGTAAGAATGGAATCGAGAAAACAACTGATTTGGGGCCCCATGCGCACTCTCGCCTCCCTCACCTTGCTGTCGTCCGCCCTCGCTCTGGGATTTGCCACCGCGTCTCCGCTGCAGGCGGCGGACCTCGAACCGATCGAGCGCCCGCTAGAGGCAACCGTTGCTCCGAGCACGGGCGGCTTCGAATTCTCCGTCTACGGCGGCTACCAGACCTCTCCGCACAGCGACGTGGACGTCTCCGACGGGCCCGACTTCACGGCGGAGTGGGACGGAAAGTCCTTCGCCTCGCCGCCATACTGGGGCGTGCGCGGCACCTACTGGTTCGATGGCGGCCAGCTGTCGAACCTCGGCATTTCGCTCGATTTCACCCACGCCAAGGTATACGCGGACGACGACACCCTGACCGAGGCCGGTTGGGACCGCTTCGAAATGACGGACGGCATCAACCTGCTCACCGTCAACGCGCTGTATCGCTTCCCGATCGAAGGCAGCCGGTTCACGCCCTATGTCGGCGTCGGCGCCGGTATCAACGTGCCGCATATCGAAGTGACCCGGCCTTCCGGGACGACGGCGGAATACCAGCTCGGCGGCGCGACGCTCCAGGCGCAGGCCGGCGTGAAGTTCGACATCACGGACCGCTGGGCAGCCTTCGTCGAATACAAGGGCAACTATTCCTGGATCGACGTCGATATCGACAATGGGGCCTCGCTGAAGACCGAACTCTTCACCAATGCCGTCAACGTGGGTATCTCGCTCAAGTTCTGATCTCCCGTTGGAGACCCGCATCAAAAGCCGGCCTCGCGCCGGCTTTTTTCATGCAAGCCTTGCCGGCTTCGGGCCGCCATAGGCCCAGTCGAGAAGCTCGACGGTGTGCAGGACGGGCAAGGCCGTGCCGGTGCGTATCTGGGTCATGCAGCCGATATTTCCGGTGGCGACGACATCCGGCCGCGTCGCCTCGATGTTGCGCACCTTGCGCGCCTTGAGCTGCTCGGAAATCTCCGGCTGCAGGATGTTGTAGGTCCCCGCGGAACCGCAGCACAGATGGCCTTCGGCCGGCTCGCGGACCTTGAAGCCCGCCTTCGTAAGCAGCGCCTTGGGAAGCATGGTGATCTTCTGGCCGTGCTGCATGGAACAGGCGGAGTGATAGGCGACCGTCAGTTCCCGCGGTTCCTGAACGGGGAGTTCGAGGGTCGCCAGATACTCGGTGACGTCCTTCGCCAGCGCCGAGACGCGCGCGGCCTTTTCCGCATATTCTGGATCGAGCCGCAGCATGTGGCCGTAATCCTTGATCGTGGTGCCGCATCCGGACGCGGTGATCACGATGGCATCGAGCCCCCTGCCGTCGATCTCCCGGGTCCAGACGTCGACGTTGCGGCGCGCGAAAGCGAGCGCAGGCTCTTCCTTGCCCATGTGGTGGACGAGAGCGCCACAACAGCCCTCCCCCTCCGGCACGACCACCTCGACGCCAAACCGTGTCAGAAGCCGGATCGTCGCCTCGTTGATGCCGCCGTCCAGGACCGGCTGCGCGCAGCCGGTGAGGATCGCGACGCGCCCGCGGCGCTCGATCTGCGGCGCATGGCTGAGTGGGACGGTGGGGCCGGTGGAGGAAAGCCTGCCCCGTGGCGCGAGTTCGAGCATGGCCGCTAGGGGCCGCAGGGGCTTCAGCGCCCTTGCCAGCGGCGCTAGCGGACGTCCGAAACGCGCCAGGGCCAGCGCCGCGCGGAACCGTCGCGGATAGGGAAGCACCGCCGCCAGCATGTTGCGGATGAGCCTGTCCATCAGGGGGCGCCGGTAGGTCTTCTCGATATGAACCCGGGCGTGGTCGACCAGGTGCATGTAATCGACGCCCGAAGGACAGGTCGTGACGCAGGCAAGACAGGAGAGGCAGCGGTCGATATGGGTGACGACCTCCGCATCCGCCGGCCGGCCGTTTTCCAGCATGTCCTTGATGAGGTAGATGCGGCCGCGGGGACTGTCGAGCTCGTTGCCGAGCGTCAGGTAGGTGGGACAGGTGGCGGTGCAGAAGCCGCAATGGACGCAACGGCGGAGAATCTTTTCAGATTCCGCCACATGCGGGTCCGCGAGCTGTTCGGCTGTGAAGTTCGTCTGCAAGTCTCAGGCTCCTGCCATCTTGCCCGGGCCGAAGATGCCGGCGGGATCGAGCTTTTTCTTGATGCGCGCCG
>JAEZHO010000285.1 GCA_023416545.1 Pseudomonadota bacterium | reverse complement strand
CGGCGTCTCGCGGTGCCGCGATGCTGCATGCGGGACACGACCTCCTGGCCGACATAGCAGCCCTTGCGGAAGGAAAGCCCGCCGTTCAAATCCATCAGCACGTCGTGCGGGAAGGCGTCCTGCAGGTTGAAGTCGGCCCCTGATGCGGCGATACCCCCCTCCACCCGCAGGAGGTCGTAGTCGCCTTCAGGCGCGTCGGTTTCCACCTGTCCGGCGAGCCGGACCAGCCGGATGCCGGCCCTGGAAAAACGGACGTCCTCCGGACCCGCGACTGAGGCCCCATCCCCCCAAAGGAGGGTCGCGCCCTGCTCGTCCATTGCCGAAATCTCGACCGCCGCGCGCAGCTTGTACATGGTCAGCCGCCGGATCAGCGCCTCCATCTGATCCGAAGCAGTCTCGAGAACGAATGCGTCGCCGTCGCGCCAGACCATGAAGTCGAAGAGGATCTTTCCCTGCGGCGTCAGCAGCGCCCCCGGGCGCGCCTCGCCGGGCGGCAGGGAGGCGATGTCCGTCGTGATCAGGTTCTGGAGGAAATGCTCCCCCTCCTGTCCGGAAATCCGGATGAAGCGTCGGTTCTGGAGATAGGCAGCGGGCATGAAGGGACTCGGCGGTTCTTGCTGCTACCAGTTAGGCATTTGCCGCCGGCACAGCAAGGGATCATGAGGCTGCGCTCAGTCTCCGCCGGTGAACGACTTCCATTCTCCGTCCGGCGTGATCGCCAGGCGGTAGAAGTTGTAGTTGCCGCTTTCCTCCATCCCCATCAGGTCCCCGGCGGTAACGATCCTGAGCAGTTCAACCCGCTCGGGCGGCGTCAGGGATGCGAGCGGCCGTCCCGCGAAATAGGGCCAGACATAGACTTCCTCCTCGGTGCCGGCATCCATCCGGGCAGCGCCCGTCGACAGGATGTCGAGGAGGATGGCAAGGATTTCCAGCCCTTCCGGATCGCCCGAATAGCTTCTCATCGCATCGATCGGATCGCTGATCTCGCCGTTGATGATCGTCTGGCGCGGCCCGGTCGTCAGCGGCCGGAGCCGTTCGATGTCACCGGAGGCGGCGGCCTCGGCGATCAGTTCGCGCATCCGGCGAACCGGCTCCGGAAGGAGCGCGGCATCGTGAATGATTTCGGCGGCGGGCTCGGCGGGTTCGGCAGGTTCTGCTGCCTCGGGCTGGTCGGCTTCCTGCGCTTCGCCGTCGCGCGGCGCGGATCGGTTGACGAGGGGTTCGGGAAGAGGCAGGCCGGGGGCCATCTCATCCTCCTCCTCGGCGGATGGGCTCTTCTGCTCGAGGTCGCGATTCGGGGCGATGTCGGAGAGCGCCTCCGCGGGTGCGGGAAGGAGCGCAAGCATCAACAGGATCGCGGCGAACGCGCGGCCGCCGACAGTGTAGCTCCGTCTGAAGCTGCCCGGTGCCATGTGCATCGGAACGCTCCGCGCTTTATTGAAGACTGCGTTCCGGGGAGAATTCGCCTGCCAGCATCCTCTCGCGGAGGGTCTCCAGCATGGCTTCGGCGCCTATTTCGCCGTGAATCCGGATCGTCTCGCGCATGGCGAGCGCGAACGCGGCATCAGCAATGATCTCGGGTTCGATTCCGTCGGCCATTCCGTCCGCCCAGGCCTCGTTCTGGTATTCCAGCGCAACCTGCATCTTCTCGTGGACAATCATGTCGTCGATATCGTTGCGGCCTGTCTGCATCATGTCTTCCTCGGTGACCCGTGGGTTACTTTGTCGTTAAGAACTGTAGCAGCCTTTTACCAAAACGACACGGCCTGCCAGAAAAGGAGGTAAATAATGCCCTAATTTCCGAAGCGGGCGGCAATTTCTCCGGCGAGTGTTGCGCCTTCGTTACGGTGACGCTCTTCCGCCGTCCTGGCTGCGTCGGTGCATGTGGTATGAATCGCTGCAAATGAACGGTAGCCGCGATTGAAGGCAGCCGTAAGGCGCTCGCGCCGGTTGGGTTCGCTGGCCGTGTCGGCTTTCAGCAGGTCCTGCATGACGGTGCGCCAGTCGTCCGATGTCTGGCCGCAGAGCGTCCGCAGATATTGCAGCGAGCCGAGGATTTCGGCCAGCCGCGACAGCTGCTGGTCGTAAGGGGCGGGCTTGTCTTCCGGCGCGGGGGCGGCCGCTGCCGGGGGAGGGGCGGTTTCCTGGGCCGAGAGCGGCGGTACGGCGAACGCGAACGCGATCAGGCTCAGGATCGTCGCACAGGCTCGCATTCTTTGACGCATGGTTTTCTTGCTCTCGCTGCTTCAGGAAGGTCCGGCGGCAAGCTTCTCGACGCAGTCGAGAACGCTTTCCGGAACCGGGAGTGCCCGAATCTCATCCAGCGTATACCAGCCCTGGTCCGCCGCATCATCCCCCGCGACGGCTTCCGTCGTGGCGTCGGCAGAAACCCGGAAGACGGAAAGCAGGAAATGCGTTCCCGTTTCACCGTCCGCGCGCTCTGTCCTGATGTCGTAGGTGGCAAACAGCCGCGGATCGCGCGCCTGGATCCCGGTCTCCTCGAAGAACTCCCTCAGCGCCGTCCGCTCCGGCGCTTCTCCCGGCTCGGCGCGCCCGCCCGGAAAGGCGTAGAGGTCTGCTGAGGGCGGATGGCGCCGGCGAATCAGAAGGTAGCGGCCGTCTCGTTCGAGGATGGCGGAGGAGGCGAGCGCGGGCGGCGCGGAAGATGCGGTCATGCGGATTTGGTCCCTGGTCGCCGGCAGGGTAAAACGAATCGCGACGAACCGGAACAGGACGGACCAGACATACATGAGGGCATACCTTCTCTTCGCCGTTGCCGCCCTTGCCGAAATTGCCGGGTGCTTCGCCTTCTGGGCCTGGTGGCGGTTGGACAAGCCCGCATGGTGGTTGGCGCCCGGCATGGTCTCGCTTGCCCTCTTCGCCGCCGTGCTCGCGCTCGTTCCAAGCGAGGCGGCCGGCCGGACCTATGCAGCCTATGGCGGCATCTACATCGTCGCCTCCATCCTGTGGCTCTGGCTGGTCGAGGGACGCCTTCCCGACCGGTGGGACGTGACCGGCGGCCTCGTCTGCCTCGCCGGTGCGACGCTGATCCTGTTCGGGCCGCGGTCCTGAGCCTTCCTTGACCGCTTCCGAAGGGGGTGCGATGACAACCGCATGTGTGGACGCTATGCGCTGACCGCGACGCCCGAGGAGATCCTGCATTTCCTGAGCGTCATCGACATCGAGGATTTCCCGGCGCGCTACAACATCGCGCCGACCCAGCCGATTCTCGTGGTCGCACCCGCCGAACATCGCCAGCCGGGCAGCAACCTGCCGGACCGGCGTGCGCTTCTCGCCCGCTGGGGCTTCATCCCCGGCTGGGTGAAGGACATGAGGGACTTCCCGCTGCTGATCAACGCCCGCGCCGAGACGGCGGAGGGCAAGGCTTCCTTCCGGGCCGCCATGCGCCATCGGCGCATCCTCGTTCCCGCCTCGGGCTTCTACGAATGGCGCCGTCCGCCCAGGGAGACCGGTCTGAAGGCGCAGCCCTACTGGATCAGGCCGCGAGACGGCGGTCTCGTCGCCTTCGGAGGGCTGATGGAGACCTACGCCTCGGCCGACGGCTCCGAGCTCGATACGGCCGCCATCCTGACCACCAGGGCGAACGCCGTCATTCGCGGCATCCATGACCGCATGCCGGTCGTCATCCCGCCGCATGAGTTCTCGCGATGGCTCGACTGCAGGACACAGGAGCCGCGGGACGTCGCCGACCTGATGCGGCCGGCGCCCGATGACCTTTTCGAAGCAGTGCCCGTGTCAGACCTCGTCAACAAGGTGGCCAACATGGGCGCCGACCTCCAGAAGCCGATCGCCCTGGCGGAACCGCAGGACCCGCCTCCCAAGCCCGCCGCGCAGATGTCGCTCTTCTGACCCTTTCTCGAGCCCTCGGACCTTGCCCATGTTCTCAGCGTCACTCTCCGGCTTTGCTCTCGGCGCCTCGCTCATCATGGCGATCGGCGCGCAGAACGCCTTCATTCTGCGGCAGGGCCTGATCCGCAGGCATGTCTTCGTTCTCTGCCTGATCTGCGC
>JAEZHO010000258.1 GCA_023416545.1 Pseudomonadota bacterium | reverse complement strand
CGCCTCGCGTCCGCCCTCGACACGCTCGGCGTGCGTCCCGGCGACCGGGTGGCGGCCCAGGTCGAGAAGAGCCCGCAGGCCCTGATGCTCTATCTGGCCTGCCTTCGCGCAGGCGCAATCTACCTGCCGCTCAACACGGCCTATACGCTCGCGGAGATCGACTATTTCGTCGGTGATGCGGAGCCGCGCCTCGTCGTGTGCGATCCGCGCGTGCGGGAAGAAACGGAGAGGGTTGCGGGAGGAGCGCATGGCGCGCTGGTCGAAACGCTGGACGACAGGGGCGAGGGCTCGCTGGCGGAGCGCGCCAGTTCGGAAAGCAGTGCATTCGTGGACGTCGACCGAGGACCCGACGACCTTGCCGCCATCCTCTACACGTCCGGAACGACGGGGCGTTCAAAGGGCGCCATGCTGACCCATGAGAACCTCCTGTCCAATGCCTTGACCCTTCGCGAGTACTGGCGCTTCACGTCCTCCGACCGTCTGATCCACGCGCTTCCCATCTTCCACACCCACGGCCTCTTCGTCGCGTCGAACGTGGTGCTTCTGGCAGGCGCGTCGATGGACTTCCTGCCGCGCTTCGATCCTGACGAGGTGCTGCGGCGCATGCCAAAAGCCACGGTGATGATGGGCGTGCCCACGTTCTACGTTCGCCTGCTGCAACACGAGGGCCTGACACGGGAGGTGACGGCGGGGATGCGCCTTTTCGTTTCCGGTTCGGCGCCGCTTCTTGCCGAGACACACCGGAGCTTTGCGGAGCGGACCGGCCACAGGATCCTCGAGCGCTACGGCATGACCGAGACGAACATGAACACCTCCAACCCTTATGACGGCAAAAGGGTCGCCGGGACGGTGGGGTTTCCGCTTCCCGGCGTCGAACTGCGGATCACCGATCCGGAGACGGGAGAGATGCTGCCCTCCGGCCAGACCGGAATGATCGAGGTGAGGGGGCCGAACGTGTTCAAGGGCTATTGGCGGATGCCGGAAAAGACGGCCGCCGAATTCCGCGAGGACGGCTTCTTCATCACCGGCGACCTCGGCAGGGTCGACGAGGACGGCTATGTCCACATCGTCGGTCGCGGCAAGGACCTCGTGATTTCCGGGGGATACAACATCTATCCGAAGGAGGTCGAGGCGGAGATCGACCAGCTGGAAGGCGTGCTGGAGAGTGCCGTCATCGGCGTGGCCCATGGGGACTTCGGCGAAGGGGTCACGGCCGTGGTTGTCCGGAAGCCCGATGCCAAAATCAGCGAGCGGGACATTCTCGATCGCCTCGGCGACCGGCTGGCGCGATACAAACAGCCGAAGCGTGTCATCTTCGTGGAAGAGCTGCCGCGCAACACCATGGGCAAGGTCCAGAAGAACCTGCTGCGAGAGGCCTATTCGGACCTTTACGCGCCTCAAGGCTGACAAAACGTCGGGCTGCACATCCATAGCTTTCCGGTATCTCTAGATGAAGAACGAGGGGCGCGGCTTCTTGTTGACATCAGCTGTATACACAAATTACGCTCCGGTCTTCACGATAGACGCTGGAGAGGAGGCCAGGCGATATCGGAGATGACGGACCGTCAACCACTGACCCGGATATCGGAGGGAACGCGAGGACGGTGGGTAAGTGTCAGGCACCGAGAAACCAAGCTACCCAATGTATACATTATGCCCGCAGCCAAATGCTGTCAGGCGGGGAAGGGTTTCGGCAAAGGCAAGATGCATCGCCATGCGCAGGAGGAGTGCACATGGGGGTGATGAGGACAGGGAATGGCTGCAGCAGCCCGCTAGGCTTGCGCATGATATTGGAGGAGGAAAAGACATGCTTACAAGAAGAACATTCGTTGCCGTGGCCGGGGTTGCCCTCGGCGCCATGGCGGTGCTGCCGGCCTATGCCCAGGAAGTCGTCAAGGTCGGGCTTATCCTGCCGATGACCGGCCCCTTCGCCTCGACGGGACGCCAGGTGGAAGCCGGCGTCAAGGCCTTCATGGCGATCAACGGCGACACGGCCGGCGGCAAGAAG
This sequence comes from Pseudomonadota bacterium, assembly GCA_023416545.1. Classification (GTDB taxonomy): domain Bacteria; phylum Pseudomonadota; class Alphaproteobacteria; order Rhizobiales; family Rhizobiaceae; genus Neorhizobium. The sequence continues at coordinate 1,246 of JAEZHO010000258.1, read as the reverse complement.
GTCGAGGTCGTCCTGCGCGATGATGCCGGAACCGCCGACCAGACGCGACGGATTGCGCAGGAACTGGTGGTGAACGATGGCGTCAGCATGCTGATGGGCTTCGGCCTCACGCCGCTCGCCATGTCCGTCGCCCCCGTCCTCAACCAGGCGAAGGTTCCGGCGATCATAACGTCCGCAACGACCTCGGCGATCATGAAGCAGTCGGACTACTTCGTGCGGACCAGCATGGGCGGGCCGCAGTCCGCACTGCCGGTCGCGACCTGGGCGGTCGAAAACGGTTTGAAGCGCGTGGTTACGCTCGTTACCGACTACGGGCCGGGCCATGACATCGAGAAGGGCTTTGTGGATCAGTACAAGAAGGAAGGCGGCGAGATCGTCGAGTCGGTCCGGGTGCCGCTCCAGAATCCGGATTTCGCGCCCTTCCTGCAGCGCGTCCGGGACGCCAAGCCGGATGCCGTCTTCGTCTTCGTTCCGTCCGGCGTCGGCTCCCTCTTCATGAAGCAGTTCGTCGAGCGCGGTCTTTCGGATGCGGGCATCAAGCTGATCGCAACCGGCGACGTCACGGATGACGACCTCCTGAACGGGATCGGCGACGCGGCCAAGGGCGTCATCACGGGACATTTCTATTCCGCCAACCACGACAGCCCCGAAAACAAGGCTTTCGTGGAGGAAGTCCGCAAGTCGAACAACAACATGCGCCCGAACTTCATGTCGGTCGGCGGCTATGACGCGATGCAGCTGGCCTACATGGCGCTCGAAAAGACGGGCGGCGACACGGACGGCGGCAAGCTCATCGAGGCCATGAAGGGTGCCGAATGGACCAGCCCGCGCGGACCGATCACGATCGACCCGCAGACGCGCGACATCGTCCAGGACATCTATATCCGCGAGGTGAAGGATGTGGACGGTGAACTCTATAACGTGGAGTTCACCAAGTACGAGAAGATCCGCGATCCGAACTCGGCACAGTGAGCCAATGCGAGGGGCCGGCCAGCCGGCTCCTCCAGTCGCGTGAGGACAAATGCTGACCATACTGTTCGACGGCATCGCCTATGGCATGCTCCTGTTCATCCTTGCTTGCGGACTGACGATCACGCTCGGACTGATGAATTTCATCAATCTCGCCCATGGCGCCTTCGCCATGACCGGCGGCTATGTGACCGTCGTGATGATGAACAGGTACGGCCTGTCGTTCTACTGGTGCATTCCGGCCGCATTTCTCGTCAGTGCCGCTCTGGGAGCGATC
>JAEZHO010000234.1 GCA_023416545.1 Pseudomonadota bacterium | reverse complement strand
ATCACCTGCCATACGCCTCGCTCTGCTTCTTCCCGAAGCTCTGGGCCTTCAACATCCAGTGGCACGAGCGCCCGGCGCGGCGGATCATGAGCTATGCCGTTCCGCGGGGCGTGCTGACCAAGCCCGGCATGGCCAATCACGAGGGCGACCATTCGGCCTTCTATGACGGGTTTCCCACCCCGGCGGCCGGAGCCTGAAGGCGCTCTCGGCGGAACCTTCCGGGAAGGTCGTCGTGCCGATGCGATCCTGCCGTTGCATAGCCCGGAGCCCGACCATATGGTGCCGCAACATTTCAGATCGGGAGGAGAGAATGTTGCGTTTTGGAATTCTGTCGACGGCGAAGATCGGCCGGGACATCGTCGTGTTGTCGCTGCAGGACGCGGAAAACTGCGTGGTCACGGCCGTCGCAAGCCGGGACCTGCCCCGCGCCCGCGCCATGGCCGACCGGTTTTCCGTCCCGCACGCTTTCGGCTCCTACGAGGAAATGCTTGCCTCCGACGTCATCGACGCGGTCTATATTCCGCTCCCGACGAGCCAGCATGTGGAATGGTCTATCAAGGCGGCGGACGCCGGCAAGCACGTCCTGTGCGAGAAGCCGATCGCGCTGAAGGCGGACGAGATCGAGCGGCTGATCGCCGCGAGAGACCGCAATGGGGTGCTGATCTCCGAAGCCTTCATGGTCACCTATTCGCCGGTGTGGCTGAAGGTTCGCGAACTGATCGCCGAGGGAGCGATCGGGCGGCTGCGCCACATGCAGGGCGCCTTCACCTATTTCAACCGCGACGCCGCCAACATGCGCAACATTCCCGAACTCGGTGGCGGCGCGCTGCCGGATATCGGCGTATATCCGGCGATCACCACCCGCTTTGCGACCGGTCGCGAGCCGCTTCGCGTGCAAGCCGTCACAGAGCGCGACCCCGATTTCGGCACCGACATCTACGCGAGCGTCAAGGCGGACTTCGGTGATTTCGAGATGAGTTTCTACGTCGCCACCCAGATGGCCAACCGTCAGGTCATGGTCTTCCACGGGACCGAGGGATATATCGAGGTGAAGTCGCCCTTCAACGCCGAGCGCTGGGGCGCCGAGGAAATCGAGCTCACCAACCAGAAGCATACCGAATCGCAGATCTTCCGCTTCCAGGACAGCCGCCAGTACCGGCGCCAGGCCGAGGCTTTCTCGCGCGCCGTGGCGGGCGAGGGCGCCGAGGTGGTGACGCTGGAGAATTCGCTGAAGAACCAGCGCTTCATCGACGCGATCTACCGGGCCGGCGGCCACGACGGCTGGGAAGAGGTCTAGGCGTCAGCGCCCGAAGACGAAGCGCGAATAGCCGAAGAAACTGTATGCCATGGCGGCAATCGAGGCGAACACGATCGCCGCCAACGGCTGCACGGGCAGCCGATAGATCAGCGCCGAATAGACGCCGTAGTTCAGGAGTGCCGCGGTGATCCCGACCGCCCAGTAGCGGAAGCCCTCGGCCGCAAGCGAGGACGACGACCGGCCGAAGGTGAAGTTGCGGTTGAGGAACCAGGTGGCCGCCATGGCCGCCATGATCGCCGGGATGCGGGCAACGAACGGACCGGCCGGCGTCAGCGCGATCAGCAACTGGGTCAGCCCGGCGTCGATCGCAAATCCGGTTCCGCCGGCCATGACGAACCAGACGAGTTTCCTCATGCGGCGTCGGCGGAACGCGACTCGCCCGGCGACGATACCTCATCCGCGCCCTGCAGGCTCGTGCCGGCGATCCCCCGCTGGGCGATATAGGCAAGCCGAAGCTGCTCGTTGCGGGCCCTCGACAGGGAATCGAGGATGAGCCCGGCGGTGAACACGAGGAGGGAGACCATCATCAGCGCCATCGACAGGATCCAGGTCGGCACGCGGCTGACGAACCCGGTCCGGAAGTATTCGGCGAGCACCGGCAGCATGAAGCCGATGCTGGCGGCAAGGATGGTGCCGCTGATCATCCCGAAGAAGACGAACGGGCGCGTTTCCTTCATCAGCATGGCGAACATCCACAGGATGCGGCTGCCGTCCCGGACGGTAGAAAGCTTGGAATGGGAACCCTCCGGCCTGCGCCCGTAATGCAGCTCGATCTCGCTGACGGGGAGCTTCAGCCTCGATGCATGAACCGACATCTCCGTCTCGATCTCGAAGCCGCCGGAAACGGCCGGGAAACTTTTTACGAAGCGGCGGGAGAAGGCGCGGTAGCCCGAGAAGATATCGGTGAAGTCGCGCCCGAAGATCGTCCGGTAGAGAAGGTTGAAGAGGCGATTGCCGGCGGCGTGGCCGTGGCGTCCCGCATCGGCGAGCACGCCTCGCCGGGTGCCGACCACCATGTCGGCGCGCTCGGTCAGCAGCGTGCGCACCAATTCCTCCGCATCGGCGGGAACGTAGGTGCCGTCGCCGTCTGCCATGACGTAGATGTCGGCCTCGATATCGGCGAACATGCGCCGGACGACGTGGCCCTTGCCCTGCCGGCGTTCGCGCACGACGTGGGCGCCGGCGAGCATCGCTTTCAGCGCCGTGCCGTCTGTGGAATTGTTGTCGTAGACATAGACCCGCGCGGTGGGCAGCGCGGCCCGGAAGCCACGCACGACGTCGCCGATCGTGGCCGCCTCGTTGTAGCAGGGCAGGAGGATTGCGATATCGACGGAACTGGCGGTCATGATTTTCACTCGCTAACCGGAAAATCGGCGCAGGTTCGTCCGGCGCGGCGCTTTACTATTTCTTGGGAAGGTTAAGGCTAGGTTTCCGGCGGGAAAACAACGTCCATGGAAGCCGATGACAGACGCCGCGGCCGCACATCTCAGGCAGGATAAGCCTCAACGCAGACCGCTGTCACAGCGTCCCGCGCTGCTGAGCCTCCTCTATGCGCTGGTGACGATCGCCGTCATGCTGGCCATGTTCGTCCCCTCCGCGACCGATTATGTGGGAACGGACAACGACGACGTCATGCGGCTGGTGCAGGTGAGGGACCTCCTCGCCGGTCAGGGCTGGTTCGATCTGACGCAGTACCGGCTGGGGCTCGAGGGCGGTACGCTGATGCACTGGTCGCGGCTTGTCGACCTGCCGATCGCGGCCCTGGTCCGCCTCGGGACGGTCGTCCTTCCGCAGAACCAGGCGGAGGCGCTGGCGCTGACCCTCTGGCCGCTTCTTCTCATCCCGTTCCTGCTCTATCCGATCGGCCTTGCCGCCCGACGGCTCTCCGGTCCGGTGGCGATGCATATCGCCCTCGGTCTCGGCAGCCTGTTCGCCTTCACCAATGTCCGTTTTCACCCCGGCTCGATCGATCACCACAACGTCCAGTCGGTGCTCTTGGTGTGGACCGCGGCCATGCTCGTCGATCCCGGCCGCCGGCCGCGGAGCTACCTCGTCGCCGGGGCAGCCGCCGCGCTAGCGATCTCGATCGGCGCGGAGACCGTGCCGCTGGTGGCAGTGGCCTGCCTCTGCGTGGCGCTGCAGTGGATATGGCACGGTGAGGCGATGTCGGCGCCGGCCCGCGCCTTCGGGCTCTCGCTGGCGCTCGTGATCACCGCAGTCTTTTTCCTGACGGTTCCTTCCGGCCGCTATGGCGTTGTGACCTGCGACAGTCTTTCGCTCGGCTTCTACGCGCTGGCGGCGATGGGCGGAACGCTATTGGCGGGCGCAACCTTCATCCCGGCCGGTC
>JAEZHO010000211.1 GCA_023416545.1 Pseudomonadota bacterium | reverse complement strand
GACTATGACGACCTCAACGGCTTCCTCCACCGGGCGGACGAACTGGCGGAATCGCTTCTCGCCGACGGCATCACGGCGATGAAGATCTGGCCCTTCGATGCGGCAGCGGAGAAGACGCGCGGCCAGTATATTTCGATGCCCGACCTTAAGCTCGCCCTTGAGCCTTTCGAGAAGATCCGCAAGGCCGTCGGCGACAAGATCGACATCATGGTGGAGTTCCACTCGATGTGGCAGCTTTTGCCGGCGATGCAGATCGCCAAGGCGCTCACCCCCTACCAGACCTTCTGGCATGAAGACCCGATCAAGATGGACAGCCTGTCCAGCCTGAAACGCTATGCCGACGTTTCCCCGGCGCCGATTTCAGCCTCCGAAACCCTGGCGACGCGCTGGGGTTTTCGCGACTATCTGGAAACAGGAGCCGCAGGGATCGTCATGCTCGACATTTCCTGGTGCGGAGGCCTTTCGGAAGCCCGGAAAGTCGCATCCATGGCGGAAGCCTGGCACCTTCCCGTGGCGCCGCACGACTGTACCGGCCCGGTGGTTCTGTGCGCTTCGACTCACCTGTCGCTCAACGCGCCGAACGCACTCGTCCAGGAAAGCGTCCGCGCGTTTTACAAGACCTGGTACAGGGATCTGGTGACGGCCCTGCCGGAAGTGAAGAACGGCATGATCACGGTGCCGCCCGGCCCCGGCCTCGGCATGGAATTGCATCCGGAGCTCGACAAGGCCTTCACGGTCAGCCGTCGGTTCTCGGACGCTTCAATCATCTGACACATCATTTTTTGGGAGGAATAATGACGAAGATCACTTCGGCTGCGGCCGGTATCGGAGTCTCGTCTGCAGCAGGGCCGTTGGTCATGTTGCTCGGAATGCTGCTGTTTGCGCTTAACGACGCGATGGGCAAATGGCTGGTGGCTTCCTACGGGCTGGGACAGGTCATCCTCATCCGCAGCGTGGCTGCGCTTCTCATTCTCTCGCCGCTGCTGTGGAAGGCAGGGCTTGCTCCCATCGTTGGCGCCGAACGAAAGGGCATGCAGCTTGCCCGCGTAATCTTCTCGACGGGGGAGGTATTCTGCTTCTACTACGCCGTCATGTATCTGCCGCTCGCCGACGTGATGACGTTCTGGCTCGCGGCCCCGATCTACGTCGCAGCACTTTCTCCGCTGCTGCTGGGCGAAAGCGTTGGCTGGCGCCGGTGGACGGCAATCGCCGTCGGCTTCATCGGCGTCATCATCGCGCTGGAGCCGTCGAGCGCCATGTTCAGCCTGCCGGCGATCATCTCCATCATCGGCAGCGCTGCGTTCGCTTTCATGATGATTTCCGGACGCTTCCTGCGTGGCACCCCCGACACGACCCTCGTGCTGTTCCAGACCGGGGCCGCGGGCATCGCGGGACTGATCTTCGCGCCGTTCGACTGGTCCCCGATCCAGTCCGCGACGGATGTCTTCCTGCTCTGCCTGCTGGGCGTCGTGGCGATGTCCGCACACATGCTCGTCAACCGCGCACTCAAGATGTCCGATGCAGCTACCGTCGCCCCGCTGCAGTACACGCTCCTGCTCTACGCGGTCATCTTCGGCTGGATGTTCTTCGGCGACACGCCCCGCCTGGCGATGATGATAGGTGCCGTACTTATCATTGCCTCGGGTCTCTTCATCTTCATCCGGGAACAGATGACGAAGAAGCGGGCGCAGGCAGAGGCCCTGGAGATCGCCTGATCTCCTTTCCAGGTGACGCAGTCGTCGAGGCCGTCCCAATGGGGCGGCCTTTTTCTCTGCCCGCACGTAAAGCTGCCGATACCTGAGATGCTCCGCGCCAGCGGTGCCAATGCTCCCATGTGCGGAATGAAAAAGCCCACAGTCGCGAGGACTGTGGGCTTCGAAGGAAGGGCCGCACCGGAATGCGGCCTGTCAGGTCCGCTTAGTTGCGGATTTCCTGGAGCTTCGCCAGGATTCCGTCAACGACGTCGGCACCGATGGTTGCCTTGTGCTTTTCATAGACGACCATCGACTTCTCGCGGATGCGGGCCTGCTCTTCCGGCGAGAGCGTATTCACTTCCAGACCAGCTTCCTTGATCTTCTCCAGGGACTTCTTGTTGAGCTCCTGGATCACCTTGCGCTCTTCGTCGCGGCCAACCGTTGCGCATTCGCGCAGGGCTGCCTGCTCTTCAGGCGTGTAGGTGTCGAAGATTGCCTTCGAGAACAGGAAGAGGAACGGCGTGTAGGCGTGGTTCGTTTCGGTGATGTACTTCTGCACTTCGTAGAACTTCGAAGTGTCGATCGTCACGTAGGGGTTTTCCTGCGCGTCGATCGCCTTGGTTTCCAGCGCCGAGAAAACTTCGCCGAAGGACATCGGCGTCGCGTTCGCACCGAGGTTCTGGAAGGTGTCGAGGAAGATGTCATTCTGCATCACGCGGACCTTCAGGCCCTCGAAATCTTCCCACTTCGTTACCGGACGAACCGAGTTCGACAGGTTACGGAACCCGTTTTCCCAGTAACCGAGGTTCACGAGGCCGGCTTCTTCGAGCTTCTTGCTCATCATGTCGCCGAAATCGCCGTCGAGGACCTGATAGGCTTCCTCAGGGCTTGCGAAGAGGAAGGGCAGGTCGAACACGCCGAGAGCCGGGATGATGCCGACGAGGGGCGAGGACGAGGTTACAACGGCTTCCTGGACGCCGGAGCGCAGAGCCTGAGTTGCCTGGAGGTCACCACCGAGAGCGCCACCCCAGAAAGCAGTCAGCTTCAGCTTGCCGCCAGACTTTTCGTCGAGGCAGGCCTGCATGGCCTTGATGCCGTTGCCAACCGGATGGTCTTCGTTGATGCCGTTCGAAACGCGGATATTACGTTCGTTGAACTCCGCGAAAGCCGGAGCTGCGGCCGAGAGACCGAAAGCGATGGCAGTCGTGGCAAGAAGCATTTTCCTCATAGTATCCTCCCTTGGATAAGTTGCTGAGGGTTGCGGATCAGTAGAGCCAACGTGCGGGCACGAGGACGATATCGGGGAACAGGACGAGCAGGAAAAGAACCGCGACCTGCGCGACCAGGAATGGCCACACGCCTACGGTTACCTTCCCAAGCGGCACTCGCCCGACGCCGCTTACGACGTTCAAGACCACCCCGACTGGCGGAGTGAGCAGGCCGATACAGGTATTCATGATGAACAGGACACCGAAATAAACGGGGTCGATGCCGGCCTGCTTGATGATCGGCATCAAGACAGGCGTCAGGATCAGGATGGTTGGCGTCAGGTCGAGCGCGGTGCCGACAACCAGGACGACCAGCATAATCACGAACATCAGCAGCATCGGTCGGTCGATGAGCGGCTCTATGAACCCGGTGATCTCCGAAGGAATGTTTGCAGCCGTGATAAGCCACGACGAGACCAGAGCGGCGCAGACCAGGAACATGATGACCGCAGTTGTCTTTGCGGCCTGCAGGATCACGCGAGGGAGTTCCGCGGGCGTCAACTCGCGATAGATCACCATTCCCACGAAGAGGGCATAGGCTGCAGCGACCACTGCTGCTTCGGTCGGGGTGACGACCCCCATCTTGATGCCACCAAGGATGATCACCGGCATGCCGAGTGCCCACAGGGCTCGGCCAGTCGCCCGAATTCGCTCCTTGGCGGGTGCCGGAGGCAGGGCCTGGACATTGTCTTTACGAACGACGATGAGCCAGGTGATCACGAGCGCTATGCCCATAAGAAGGCCGGGCACGATTCCCGCCATGAACAGCTGGGTGATGGATACGTTTGCCGCGACACCGAAGACGATAAAAGCCATCGAGGGCGGAATCACCGGAGCGATCACGCCACCCGCTGCAATAAGACCGGCCGAACGGGGGACGTTGTAGCCCGCCTTCGCCATCATCGGGATAAGGATCGCGGCGAGAGCTGCGGTATCGGCGGCAGCCGAACCGGAAATGCTGGCCATGATGACGGCCGCCATGATGGCCACGATGCCGAGGCCGCCACGGATATGGCCCACACAGGCAATCGCGAAGTCGATAATGCGCCGCGAAAGTCCGCCGGCATTCATCAGCTCACCTGCCAGGATGAAGAACGGGATCGCTAGCAGCGTGAAGGTATCCGCACCGGCGATCATATTCTGGGCGATGATCTGGGTATTGAACATACCCATGTACCACATAAGCATGACGCCGCAGAACATCAGCGAGAAGGCAACAGGGACACCAATTGCCATTGCTCCGAGAAGCGAGACAATGAAAACGACAAGAGTCATTGAGAACGCTCCGCCAGATGCTCGATGGACATGTTCTCGCCAGCAAAGGCGGCAATTTCCTCTTCCGTCACACGGCCTGTCAGCAGGCGCACGAGACGTTCAAGGGCGATGAGGACAACACCGGCTCCGGTGAAGAAGCCAACGCCATACACCCAGATCATCGGAAGTTTCGTCACTGGTGCGACCATGCTCGCATTGATGGGAGCCTGCTTCCAGGTCCCCCAAAAGAAGATTGCCGAAACCGCGATGATGATGATGTTCGACAGGATCATGCAGATGATGCGCCCCTTGCGTCCGAACAGCATGACCAGGGTTTCCACCCCAACGTGCGAGTGCTCGCGAAACGCAACGACAGCGCCGATGAACGTCAGCCACACAAAGAAGTAGCGGGACAACTCGTCGGAAACGTTCAGTCCCGAATTGAATCCGTAGCGGAGCACAACGTTGAGGAACACCATGACCGCCATGCCGGAAAGCAGCAGGATCAACAGGAGTTCAAGGAATTTGTAGAAAAGATCGACCGCCCTTTGCATCGTGTCCCTCCCGTTTGGTTACAAGAGCCCACGCTGGGCCAGGTTCTTCATCAACGCACCCAGGCCGAAGCTCCACTTCGGGCACCGATCGCTGGTTTCGACCCAGTTTATAAGCCGACCGAGCCGCGGCGTCGAGATTTCGACGCGGTCACCGATTTCGTGGGTGAAACCGAGGCCCGCGCCGCGGCGATCCTTCACCGGATCGAACATCGTGCCGAGGAAGATGACGACGCCGTCCGGATACTGGTGATTGTCGTTCAACAACTGCGAGACCAGGTCTTCCGCGCTGCGGCTGATCGCAGCCATGGGGCTCAGACCGGTCATGACGAAACCGTCGGCACCCTCGACGTTCAGCGCGATCTCCGCACCCTTCACGTCGTCCAGGGTAAAGCTGCCATCGAACAGGCGGATGAACGGACCGAGCGCGCAGGACGCGTTGTTGTCCTTCGCCTTGCTGAGCAACAGTGCGGAACGCCCTTCGAAATCGCGCAGGTTGACATCGTTGCCGAGCGTCGCACCGACGATCCTGCCGGTCGAGGTAACCGCAAGGACAACTTCCGGCTCGGGATTGTTCCAGTCCGATTTCGGATGGATGCCGATGGTCGCCCCACAACCGACGGACGACATGGGCTGCGCCTTGGTGAAGATCTCGGCATCCGGACCGATGCCGACTTCCAGATACTGTGACCAGAGCCCGAGTTCCTGGAGCAACGTCTTGACCTCGGCGGCCTTGGCGGAGCCGGCAACGAGACCCTTCAGGTTGTCGCCCAGAACAGGCGCCAGTCGGCCGCGGATTTCCTGTGCACGGAGAGGATCGCCCTTGGCTTGTTCCTCGATCACGCGCTCCAGCATGCTGTCGGCAAAAGTAACGCCGGCAGCCTTTACCGCCTGCAGGTCGGTCGGGGCAAGCAGCTCGCCCGCCGACCCGTCCAGGAACTGGTCCAGCGTCCCGAGTGCCTTGAGATCCGTGGCGGCACGAAGCGTGCTGGCCAGCCCTTCTCGCTCAAGTAGTGCGGAGATCGTCGGCGCCAGCGGGGTAAGATCGAGAATGCTGCCCGACCTGTAGAGAACGGGGCAGGGGCCACCGGCTTCCTTGGACCAGACGCGGCCAACGAGCAGGGCATCATCTGCGTCTTGCGGCAAGATAGATTGCGCGCGCAACATGGTCTCGATCTTCACCAAATTTCCTCCTTGGCGGGAAATGCGAAATCTCCCTGATTGTCAGGATGTCTGACAAGATCGGCGGTTTCTAGTATGACTTTTTCGCCCTGTCCAGTCACCCTGCCTCCTTGCGGGGAAAACTCGGTAAACCGGAGGGAAATGCTCAATCACTCGAGGGTGAGATCGAGCCGCCCGGCCGCCTTGACGAGATGCTGCCGCATGGCAGCGCGGGCCCTCCCGGGATCCCCGCCAACAATGGCATCCCGGATAGCCACATGCTCGGCGATGGTGACCTCGACAATCTCCTCGAGCACCGCTTTCGCGCGGGCCGCGTTGATCGCCAGGCTGATCCGTTCGGCAATGAACCCGATGAAGAGGGGGAAGTATTCATTCTGGGTTGCAGCGGCGAGGACCCGGTGGAAAGCGAGATCTGCCACGATCCCCTGCTCGGTCCATTTCTCCGCCCCGGTCATCTGCTCCAGCGTTTCATCGAGGCGCGCAATGTCCTCCTCCGTATGGTGGAGCGCCGCCAGCCCGGCCGCCTCGATCTCGAGCGGAATACGCAGCTGGTAGAGGTTCTTGAAAGCTTCGCGATCATTGAGATCGCCCTGCTCGATCCTCAATGACTGCCGCTGGGCGAACTCCGTGGCAAAGGCACCGACACCCTGCCTCGTCTCCACCAGGCCCTCGTTCCGCAACTGGGCGATAGCCTCCCGCACGACCGACCGGCTGACGCCGAAAGTCTTGGCAAGGAGATGCTCGGTTGGAAGCTTGTCGCCGGGCGCGATGCGCCCCTCCAGGATTTCGCGTCCGATCTGGCCGGCGATCCGCGCCGGCAGATGCTCACTTCGTCTGATCTGGTTAAAGTCGGCAACAGCCACGTCCGCCCTCCCTTGGCATCCTCCTAATTCTACGAGTCCGCGGGAAATTTCAATTGGCAGCCCGGATTCATGATCATTCCCGGGTCGATCGCCTGCCTCAGGGCGACCAGCAGGTTCCGCCGCACCGGGGAAAGCCGGGCTTCGAAGTCCGCGCGCTTCAGGCGACCGATGCCGTGCTCGGCGCTGATGCTGCCCTGGTAGCGGTCGAGAACGGCATTGATCGCGTTCTTCGCCTTGTAGATCTGCTCGATCCGTTTCTCCGGCGTGGCCTCCGGCGCCGGCAGGACGTTCAGGTGGACATTGCCGTCCCCGACATGGCCATAGGAGACGCAGGTCGATCCCTGCGCCGCTTCTCCGACGGCCTTTTCGGCTTCGACGACGAAATCCGCAAGTTGGGACAGCTTGACGGACACGTCGGTACGAAGGTGCATGCCGCGCTTGGCCTGCCCCTCGTTCATGCCTTCGCGGATCAGCCAAAGGTTGCGCGCCTGGGCCTGCGACGCCGCTATCGTTCCATCCAGCACGATGCCTTCTTCCATCGCTGTCTCCAGGAAGCGACCCATCAGGTCTTCGATATCGACGAGCCCGGAACCGGAAATCTCCATCAGGACATAGGCGGGATAGTCGGCCGCGATCGGGATGGGCAGGTCGGGCATGGCTTCCTTCGCCAGCGTGAAGGCAAGCGGCGGCATGAACTCGAAGGCCGACATCAGGTCACAGCAGTCACGGCGCGCCTGGCGGAACAGCTTGATGGCATCGTCGAGCGAGGCAAGCCCGAGAAGCGCCGTCGCCACCTGGTCCGGATAGGGCGTAAGCTTCACAGCGACAGCCGTGATGATGCCCAGGGTGCCCTCGGCGCCGATGAACAGCTGCTTCAGGTCGATCCCGCGATTGTCCTTTCGCAGCGTCGACAATCCGTCGAGAATGCTGCCGTCCGGCAGGACAACTTCAAGGCCGAAGATCAGCTCGCGCGTCATCCCGTATCGCAGTACGTTGATGCCGCCGGCATTGGTGGAAACGTTGCCGCCTATGCGGCAGGTGCCCTGGGCGCCGAGCGCCAACGGGAAGAACATGCCCTCTTCGGCCACGGCGTCCTTGAGTTCGGACAGGATGCAGCCTGCCTCGACCACCGCCGAAAAGTCGTCGGCATCGATCTGGCGTATCCTGTTCATTCGTTCCAGGCTCAGAACCACCTGGTTCGTATCGGGGTCCGGCGTCGCCCCGAGAACGAGACCGGTATTGCCCCCCTGCGGCACGATCGAAAGGCCAAGCTCGCGGCACGTCCTGACCGCCTGCGCGACCTGCTCGGTCGAGCGGGGCCGCAGCACGGCCACCGCGTTGCTGGTCACGTCGCCATGCCAATCGCGGCAATAGGACAGCATCTGGTCGCTTTCGGTGAGGACGATGTCGTCTCCCAGCGAAATTCGCAGCTTTTCCCGCCACTCGGAAATATAAGCGGTTGCGTCCTTGGTCATGTGCCCCTCGTGCCTCTGCCTGGCCAGTGGGGAACAATCAGGGACCGACACCGGACTGGCATGGAAATAACAGTTTTCAAGGCGACCATATAAAGTTATCAGACAACCTTACAAGCTAGATTTTGTGGCGTCCCTGGCCTCCCGGCAATGGCGCCTCCCCAGGAGGAACGCATTCATGCACATTCTCATCATCGGCGCGGCCGGCATGGTCGGCCGCAAGCTCACGCAGCGGCTGGTCTCCGAAAAGGCACTCGGCGGCAAGCCGGTCGAAAGGCTGACGCTCGTCGATGTGGTGAAGCCCGAAGCACCGGCCGGCTTCTCCGGCGTCGTGGATGCACTGGAGAGCGATCTGTCTGCGACCGGAGAAGCCGAAAAGCTGATTGTCGATCGCCCGGACGTCATCTTTCACCTGGCCGCCATCGTGTCCGGTGAAGCCGAACTCGACTTCGACAAGGGTTACCGCATCAACCTCGACGGAACCCGCTATCTCTTCGACGCGATCCGTCTGGCGCACAACGAGGACGGCTACAGGCCGCGTGTCGTCTTCACGTCCTCGATCGCCGTCGTGGGCGCACCTCTGCCCTTCCCGATCCCGGACGAGTTCCACCTTACGCCCCTGACGAGCTACGGCACCCAGAAGGCTATCTGCGAACTGCTGCTGTCCGATTACAGCCGTCGCGGTTTCTTCGACGGCATCGGCATTCGCCTCCCGACGATCTGCATCCGCCCCGGCAAGCCGAACAAGGCTGCCTCCGGCTTCTTCTCCAACATCCTGCGCGAGCCGCTGGTCGGGCAGGAAGCCGTTCTGCCCGTGTCCGAGGATGTCCGCCACTGGCACACGTCCCCGCGCTCCGCGGTCGGCTTCCTCATCCATGGCGCAACGATCGACCTCGACAAGGTCGGGCCGCGCCGGAACCTCTCCATGCCGGGCCTCAGCGCCACGGTGGGTGAACAGATCGAGGCGCTCCGCCGCGTCGCGGGCGACAAGGCGGTCGCCCTTATCCGCCGGGAGCCGGATGAGATGATCATGAAAATGGTCGCCGGCTGGGCGCCGGGCTTCGAGGCAAAGCGGGCGCGGGAACTCGGGTTCACCGCCGAAACGTCCTTCGACGAAATCATCCGCGCTCACATCGACGATGAACTGGGAGGCAAGCTGCCATGACGGCGAAGAAGAGGATCGCATTTCTCGGAACGGGCCTCATGGGGGCGCCCATGGTCCGTTGCCTCCTGAAGGCAGGCTTCCCGGTCACCGTCTGGAACCGGGACGCCGCAAAGGCCGCGCCGCTCGTCGCCGACGGCGCGCGGCAGGCAAACTCCGCCGCCGAGGCCGTTGCGGACGCCGGCGTTGTCTTCGCCATGTTGACCAATGGCGCGGCCGTTGCCGAAGTGCTGTTCGAGAAGGGCGTGGCCGACGCCATGGGCAAGAGCGCGATCTTTGTGGATTGCAGCTCAATCGCTCCGCCGATTGCGAAGGAAAACGCCCGCCTGCTCGCCGAGCGGGGTATCCGAAGCCTCGACGCTCCGGTCTCGGGCGGGACCGCCGGCGCTGCCGCAGGCACCCTTGCCATCATGGCCGGAGGCGATGCCGCCGATGTCGCGGCACTGGCTGACGTCTTCTCCGCCCTCGGTCGCGTCACGCATGTCGGCCCGAGCGGCGCCGGTCAGATCTGCAAGCTCGCCAACCAGCAGATCGTCGCAGTGACCATCGGGGCAGTCGCCGAGGCGATGATCCTGGCCGAAGCGGGCGGCGCGTCGCGTGCCGCCTTCCGGGACGCTATCCGCGGTGGCTTTGCGGAGAGCCGCATCCTCGAGCTTCACGGCCAGCG
>JAEZHO010000240.1 GCA_023416545.1 Pseudomonadota bacterium | reverse complement strand
TCCTTTCCCTGGCTCACATCGCCTTCAGCCGCTCCACCGCCATCAGCACCCGTTCAGGCGTCGCGGGGGCGTCGAGGCGGGGGCAGACGCGGTAGTCGGCAATGCTGGCGACGGCCATGGAGATCGCTTCGAGGACCGAGATCGCCAGCATGAAGGGCGGCTCGCCGACCGCCTTGGAGCGGCCGATCGTCGGCTTGGCATTTTCCGACCATTCCGCCAGCCGGACGTTGAAGGCCTTCGGACGGTCGGAGGCGAGCGGGATCTTGTAGGTGGAGGGCGCGTGGGTGCGCAGCCGCCCCCTGTCGTCCCACCACAATTCCTCCGTCGTCAGCCAGCCCATGCCCTGCACGAAGCCGCCCTCCACCTGGCCGATGTCGATCGCCGGGTTCAGCGACTTGCCGACGTCGTGGAGGATATCGGTGCGCTCGACCATGTATTCGCCGGTCAGCGTGTCGATCGACACTTCCGAGCATGCGGCGCCGTAGGCGTAGTAGTAGAAGGGCCGTCCGCGCCCGGCTTCGCGGTCCCAGTGGATGTCCGGTGTCTTGTAGAAACCGGCGGCGGACAGGTGCACGCGGTCGTAATAGGCGGCCCGGACCAGCGTGTCGAAGGGCACAATCTCGCTGCCCACCCGCACCCGGTTCGGCAGGAATTCCACCTCCTCGCGCGGCACGTTCCACTGCCGCATGGCGAACTCCGTCAGCCGCTCCCTGATCTGCCGGGCCGCGTCGTAGGCGGCCATGCCGTTCAGGTCGGAGCCGGACGAGGCGGCGGTGGCGGACGTGTTCGGCACCTTGCCCGTCGTGGTGGCGGTGATCTTCACCCGCTCGATGTCGACGTTGAACGTGTCGGCCACGACCTGCGCCACCTTGAGGTAGAGGCCCTGTCCCATCTCCGTGCCGCCGTGGTTCAGGTGGATGGAGCCGTCCTGGTAGACGTGGACGAGGGCGCCGGCCTGGTTGTAGGCGGTCATGGTGAAGGAGATGCCGAACTTCACCGGCGTCAGGGCGATCCCCTTGCGAATGACGGGGCTTGCCTCGTTGAAGGCGACGATCGCCTCCCGCCGGGCGCGGTAGTCGCTGGAGGCCTCCAGTTCCTCGACCACCCGGGCGATGATGTTGTCCTCCACCTCCTGGTGATAGGGCGTCAGCGTGCGGCCCGATCCCGGCTGGCCGTAGAAGTTCAGCTTGCGGATGTCGAGCGGGTCCTTGCCGAGCGCATAGGCGATCTCCTCGATGATCCGCTCGGCGCCGAGCATGCCCTGCGGTCCGCCGAAGCCGCGGAAGGCGGTGTTGGAGACGGTGTGGGTCTTCAGCGGCCGGGAGGTGAGGCGCACATGCGGGTAGAAGTAGCTGGAATCGGCGTGGAAGAGGGCGCGGTCGGTCACCGGGCCGGAGAGGTCGGCGCACCAGCCGCAGCGCGCCGCATAGGTGGCGTCGACCGCGTGGATGCGCCCCTCGTCGTCGAAGGCGACGTCGTAATCGACGCGGAAGTCATGTCGCTTGCCGGTGACGACCATGTCCTCGTCGCGGTCGGGGCGGAACTTGACCGCCCGTCCGAGCTTCTTCGCCGCCACCGCGGCCAGGCAGGCGAAGTGGTTGGACTGGGTCTCCTTGCCGCCGAAGCCGCCGCCCATGCGCCGCGTGTTGACCGTCACCGCGTGGTTCGGGATGCCGAGCACGTGCGCCACCATGTGCTGCACCTCGCTCGGGTGCTGGGTGGAGGACCAGACGGTGACATCGTCGTCCTCGCCGGGAATGGCCATGGCGATCTGGCCTTCCAGGTAGAAATGCTCCTGGCCGCCGATCTCCATGCGGCCCTGCAGCCGGTGCGGCGTGCCGTCGATCTCCGCTTCCGGTTCGCCGCGCCGAAGGGTCATCGGCCGGACGACGAGCGTCCCGCCGTTCGTCTCCGCGGCTTCGATATCGGTCCAGTGCGGCAGGTCGCGGTATTCGATCTTCGCGAGCAGCGCGGCGCGGCGCGCCTGGTCGCGGGTCTCGGCGATCACCGCGAAGACCGGCTGGCCGTGGAACTCCACCCGGTCGGTCGCGAGAAGCGGCTCGTCGTGCTGGCCGGTCGAGCCGACGTCGTTGAGGCCCGGAATGTCGTCGGCGGTCACCACCCAGACGACGCCGGGCGCCGTCCTCACGGCCTCGAGGTCGATCGCGACGATCTCCGCATGCGCCCGCTCCGAAAGGCCCAGCGCGGCATGGAGCGTATCTGAGGGTTCGCGAATATCGTCGATATATTCGGCGGTTCCGGTGACGTGCTTGTGCGCGGAATCATGCCGGAGCGAGGCATGCATCGGGCCGTTGATGGTGTTCTTCGTCTCGAAGCTGGTCTTGTCCATCTTACCAGGCCTCCCCGCCCTTGCTGCTGCCCCCCACCCTAACCCTCTCCCCGCATGCGGGGAGAGGGGACGCGCCCCGCGACGGCCCGAAGCGGAAGCAGGCGGTGCGGCGGATTCCTTCTCCCCGCATGTGGGGAGAAGGTGCCGGTAGGCGGATGAGGGGCAAAGTCCCCGTGCGGTCCGGCATCATCACGCCTCCTCCGTTTCGTAGCGCTGCAACTGGGTCGGCGCGCCGGCGGTTTCCAGGAAGAAGCGGGTCAGGAGGTTGCGGGCGGCGAGGCTGCGATAGTCGGCGCTGGCGCGCCAGTCGGTGAGGGGCGTGTAGTCGGCCTCGAAGGCTGCCTGCGCGTCGGACACAGTCTCCCAGCTCCAGGGGCGTCCGGAAAGCGCGTCCTCGACGTGCCTTGCCCGCTTCGGCGTCGCGGCCATGCCGCCGAAGGCGATGCGGATCGCGCCGACCCGGCCCTCGGCGTCGAGCTCCATGTAGAAGGCGCCGCAGAGTGCGGAAATGTCCTCGTCCCGCCGCTTGGAGACCTTGTAGACGGCGAAGAAGGATCCGTCGGCCGGGCGCGGCACCACGACCTTCTCGACGAACTCGCCGGCCATGCGGTCCTGCCGGCCGTAGGCGAGGAAGAAGTCCTCGAGCGGCAGCTTGCGCCTGCCGCTGTGGGAGCGCAGCGTCAGTTCGGCGCCGAGCGCGATCAGCGGAGGCGGCATGTCGCCGATGGGTGACCCGTTGGCGATATTGCCGCCGATCGTGCCCATGTTGCGGACCTGTCCGCCGCCGATCCGGTCGATCAGCCGTGCCATCTGCGGCAGTTCCTCGGAAAGCACGTCGAGCGCCTGGGTATAGGTGACGCCGGCGCCGATGGTGACGCCGTCGTCGTCGGCGCCGATCGACTGCAGTTCCGTCAGGTGGTTGATGAAGACGACGGGATCGAGACGGCGCATCTGCTTCGTCACCCAGAGGCCGACATCCGTGGAGCCGGCCACGATGGTCGCCTTCGGCTCGTCGGCGATGAAATCGGCAAAGGCCGTGAGATCGGCCGGGATGACGCTCCGCGCGCCGTCCTTCTCCACAACGATCGTCTCGGGATGGGCGCGGATATCCCACAGGCGCGCGGCGATCTCTATCCGGTCCCGCTCGAGCGGGTCGAAGAGCGTGCTCGGCCGGCTGGCGGAGACCTGTTCGGCGGCCCGGACGATCGGCTCATAGCCGGTGCAGCGACAGAGGTTGCCCTGCAGCGCGCTTTCGATCTCGGCGCGCGACGGCTGCTCGTTCGACAGCCACAATCCGTAGAGCGACATGACGAAGCCCGGCGTGCAGAAGCCGCATTGGGAGCCGTGCTGGTCGACCATGGCCTGCTGCACCGGGTGCAGCGTCCCGTCCTTCGCGGCCAGGTGCTCGACGGTCACCACATGCGTGCCGTGCAGGGAGCCGAGGAGGCGGATGCAGGCATTCACAGTCTCGTAGTGCAGCGTGCCTTCGACCAGCCGTCCGACCAGGACAGTGCAGGCGCCGCAATCGCCTTCCGCGCAGCCTTCCTTGGTCCCCGTCAGCCGGCGTTGGAGCCGTAGGTAGTCGAGGAGCGTATCCGTCGGCGCGAAATCGCCGAGCGTCACGTCTTCGCCGTTGAGGATGAAGAGGATCGAAGATGTCATGCCGTTTGTTCTCTTTATTGGGCGGTCCAGCCGCCATCGATCGAAATATGCGTGCCGGTGATCTGGCGCGCCGCGTCGCTTGCGAGAAAGACGGCGGTGGCCGCCACCTCCTCGATCGACACGAACTCCTTGGTCGCCTGAAGCCTCAGCATCACGTCGGTCTTCACCGCATCCTCCGAGATGCCGCGCTCGCGCGCCGTGTCGGGGATCTGCTTCTCGACCAGCGGCGTCAGCACGTAGCCGGGGCAGATCGCGTTGACGGTGATGGCGAATTCGGCAAGCTCGAGCGCGGCCGACTTCGTCAGCCCGAGGATGCCGTGCTTGGCCGCCACATAGGCGGACTTGAAGGGCGAGGCGACGAGCGCGTGGGCGGAGGCGATGTTGATGATGCGGCCCTTGCCCTTTTCCTTCATCAGCGGGATCGCCGCACGCATGGTGTGGAAGGAGCTCGTCAGGTTGATGGCGATGATCTGGTCCCACTTATCCGTCGGGAAGTCCTCGATCTTCGCCACGTGCTGGACGCCGGCATTGTTGACGAGCACGTCCACCGATCCGAACGTTTCCTTCGCCGTGCCGATCAGGTCGGCGATCTCGTCCGGCTTCGTCATGTCGGCCGGATGGTAGATCACCCGCCCGCCGCCGAGCACTTCCATCTCCCGCCGCGCCGCCTCGATCTCGTCGGGCCGGCCGAAGCCGTTGATGACGACGTGACAGCCCTCCCTTGCGAAGGCCCGCGCTATGCCGAGGCCGATTCCGCTTGTGGAGCCGGTGACGACGACGGTTCTGGACATGCATGGTCTCCCGTTTCGGGGTGTTCTCGTGCACCCGCTGATTTGCGGAGGTTATGCGCAAATGGTCGCCGCTGGCAATGATCAGGGACGGGGTCCGGTCGGTTGCATTCGCGAGGCCGGGTGATACTCTGCCGGCGGGAGAAGGACATGGCCGAGACATCGCAGCCCCCGAAATGTCGCCCCTTTGGCCGATCCGCCGCGAGCGGGCTGGCCGTAAGCCTCGCCGTGCTCGCCGCTGGCGCGCTGCCCGACCCGGCCATCGCCGCCGAACCCGTCTCGCTTGCCGTCGCCGGCTTCGATTTCGTCGATACGTCCGGCGAGGCGAGGGACCAGTCGGCGGACCACGACCGGCGGCTTGCAGCGCTGGAGCGGACGATCTCCGGCGAGCTGTCTGCGGTTCCCGAGGTGAAGGCGGTTGCGATGGACTGCGTCGGCGCGTGCTCGGTCAGGAAGGCGGGCGTCGAGGCGCTTTCGGGCCGCGCCGTCGAGGCGGGCGCGACCCATCTCCTCATCGGTGAGGTCCGCAAGATGAGCACCCTGGTCGGCGGCGTGAAGTTCGCGGTCATCGATCTTGCCACCAACAGGGCGACCTGCGACCGCTTCCTCAGCTATCGCGGCGATACCGACGAGGCCTGGTCGCGGGCCGCCGCCTTTACGGTGCAGGTTGTGGTCCGCGACTGCCTTCCCTGACACCTGATCATCGTCCCTCGCGGGGACAGGCATCACCGGCGCGCGGCGCCGATGATGCCGTGGCGCGTGGTGGGCGGAGGATCAGAAATCCTGCCACTTCGGAGCGCTCGCGGAGGCGGTGGCCGCCATTCCGCGACCGATCCTCTGCGTCATCCGGTGCACCGGCGAGGCGGGGAGGTCGCGGTCGTCACGGCTCGCCCTTGAGGAGGCCGTGGCCGGTTCGCCCGCATCGACGCGGAACTCCGCGAGCAGATGGAACAGCGCCTGGGCCTCGCCCGCGAGGCTGTGGCTTGCGGCATTCGACTGCTCCACCATCGCGGCATTCTGCTGCGTGCCCTGGTCCATCGTGTTGACCGCGACGTTGATCTCGCGAAGGCCGACGGCCTGTTCGCGCGAACCCTCGACGATCGCCACGACGTTGACGTTGATCTCCTTGACCTGCTCGACGATCCGGGAGAGCGCTTCGCCCGTCTCGCCGACGAGGCCGACGCCTGTCTTCACCTGTTCGCCCGACTGGTTGATCAGCGCCTTGATCTCCTTGGCGGCGGTGGCGGAACGCTGGGCAAGCTCGCGAACCTCCTGCGCCACGACGGCAAAGCCCTTGCCGGCCTCCCCGGCGCGGGCCGCCTCCACCCCGGCGTTCAGCGCCAGGAGGTTGGTCTGGAAGGCGATGTCGTCGATGACGCCGATGATATTTGTGATCTCGCGCGAGGATTTCTCGATGGCGCCCATCGCCTCGATCGCCTTGCCGACGATCTCGCCGGAGCGTTCGGCATTCAGGCGCGCATCGACCACGAGCCGGCCCGCCTCGTCGGCGCGGTGGCTGGAATCGTTGACGGTCTGGGTGATCTCTTCCAGCGCGGCGGCGGTCTCCTCGACGGAGGCCGCCTGCTGCTCGGTCCGGCGCGACAGGTCGTCGGCGGCCGATTTCATCTCGCCGGAGCCCGAGGCGATCGCCCTGGCGTTCTCGCGTATGCTGCGCATCGCCTCGCGAAGGCGCGATGCCGTCTGGTTGAAATCGACGCGAAGCTGCTCCAGCGACGGGATGAAGGCGGTCGGGATGTCGCAGCAGAGATCGCCCGAGGCGAGCGACTGGAGGCCCTTGCCGAGAACCGCGACGTTTTCCACCCGGCCGGTGACGTCGGTCGCGAACTTCACGACCTTGAAGACCTTGCCGTCGGGCCCGAGGATTGGGTTGTAGGAGGCCTGGATGTGGATCGGGTTGCCGGCGCGGCCGTAGCGGGTGAACTCGTCGGAGAAGAACTCGCCGTTGCGAAGCCGCTCCCAGAAACGGGCATAGTCCTCGGTGCGGGCATAGGCCGGGTCGCAGAACAGGGCGTGATGGCGTCCGACGATTTCGGAGAGCTGGTAGCCGAGCGTCTTCAGGAAGTTCTCGTTGGCCGTCAGGATCTTGCCGTCGGGCGTGAACTCGATGACCGCCTGGGCGCGCGAGAGGGCGGCGAGCTTGCCGGCGTCCTCGGTGCTCTTCAGCTTGCTTTCGGTGATGTCGGTCGCGAACTTGACGACCTTGTAGGGCCTGCCGCGGCGGAAGACCGGGTTGTAGGAGGCCTCGATCCAGACCTCGCGCCCGCCCTTGCCGATGCGCCGGTACTGGCGCCGGTCGAAATGACCCTGGGCGAGGCGGTCCCAGAGCGCCTTGTAGTCGGGACTTGCGACGTCGGCCGGATCGACGAAGATCCGGTGGTGCTGGCCGACGACCTCGTGAAGCTCGTAGCCGAGCGTCTTCAGGAAGTTCTCGTTGGCGGTCAGGATCCTGCCGGTGAGGTCGAATTCGATGATCGCCTGCGAGCGGCTCATCGCATCAAGCACGGCGCGCGCGTCGCTGGTCTTCATGAAGGGCATTCCCATATGCGTGTCTCCTCTGCGCGCCGTCTCGCGGCCGCGCGTTATCGCCGCTGCCGCGTCCGCGACAGGCATCGTGATTGCTGCAAAAGAAGCGTTCCGGCGGCCCGTGAGGCGGCGGCACGCGGAGAATGACCGGCCGGGGTCCGGCCTCGGGCCGGCAGGCGTCGCCCGCTTCTCCGATCCGGGCCCTCACTCGGCACTGCAGGATCTAGGGGTTTTTCATTGACGGTTGATGAACCAAGTTTTCGCTGGGGGACGGGACATGCTGTGGAAACCTCGCCTGCATCGGCGAGGGCTTTTATCGCTGGTTACGGCGACTGGCCGCAGCTGGATCACACGACGATCAGCCAAGGTTAACAATGGTTTACGATCGAAAATCCGTGGTCCGGCATGCGCGGCATCAGGTGGTGCGGCGGCCCGTCAGTTCAAGTATCCGGCGAATCATATTTTTCGCCGCAGCTCGCGCCGCCGCGGCGACCCTCCACGATGCACCTCAGCCCTTGCCGGCGAGGAACTCGACCGTCACCGCATGCAGCGGCTTGCCGTTGTCGCGGAAGGCCAGGATGTTGCCGATCGTCGTCTCGGCGATCGCGTCGAGGGCCTCGCGGGTGAAGAAGGCCTGGTGGCCCGTGATCAGCACGTTGGGGAAGGTCAGGAGGCGCGCGAAGACGTCGTCGCGCAGCACCTCGTTGGACAGGTCCTCGAAGAAGAGGTCGGCCTCCTCCTCGTAGACGTCGAGGCCCAGGCTGCCGATGATGCCGTCCTTGAGGCCGGCAATGGCCGCATGGGCGTCGATCACCGCGCCGCGGCTGGTGTTGATCAGCATGACGCCGGGCTTGAGGAGGGGCAGTGTGTCGGCGTTGATCATGTGCCGCGTCTCGGGGGTAAGCGGGCAGTTGAGGCTGAGGATATCTGAACGTCGGAAGAGTTCCTCGCGCCCGACATAGGTCATGCCGAGCGCCTCGCATGCCGGGTTCGGCACGACGTCGTGGCCGAGAAGCCTGCAGCCGAATCCGGCGGCGATCCTGGCGAGCACGGCGCCGATCTTGCCGGTGCCGACGATGCCCATGGTCTTGCCGTCGAGGTCGAAGCCGAGCAGGCCCTCGAGGGCAAAATTGCCTTCCCGGACGCGATTGTAGGCGCGGTGGATCTTGCGGTTGAGCGACAGGATGAGCGCCATCGTGTATTCGGCGACGGCGTGCGGGGAATAGGCCGGCACGCGGGCGACCGTCAGCCCGAGTTCCTCGGCCGCCCCGATGTCGACATTGTTGAAGCCGGCGCTGCGCAGCGCGACCAGCCGGACGCCGAGTTCCGCCAAGCGCTCCAGGACCGGTCGCGACAGGTCGTCGTTGACGAAGGCGCAGATCGCCGGCGAGCCTTCCGCCAGCGCCGCCGTCTCCCGCGAGAGCCGCGATTCCGAATAGCGCCACTCGATGCCGCGTGCGAGGCCTCGGTCGAGGAACTGCCGGTCATAGGGCTTGGTGCTGAAGACGGTAACGTTCATGGTCCCTCGCTCTGTTTTCCGGAACGATGCCATGCCGCTCGCCGCCAGTCCATCGGCAGCAAGTGGCCTGGTGGCCGCCGGGGGAAGCGGCCAAGGGAAGGGCGTCAGCCGCCCGGACGGACGGCCGCGCCGGGTTCGGTGGCGGGAACCTCGGTCTGCGGCGCCGAGGTTTCCCCGCTGCCCGGTGCCGGAGGGGTTGCAGGCGGCGTCGTCCCCGGACCGGCCGGCGGCGTCGTTGCGGGTGCGGTCGGAGAGGGCGTCGTCGCCGTGCCGGTCCCGGC
>JAEZHO010000186.1 GCA_023416545.1 Pseudomonadota bacterium | reverse complement strand
GACATGACCGGATCGGCCACTCTTCCAAGGCGGGGCTTCCTGGTGCTGGCGGGCTGTGGACTGCTTATCCCCGGATGCTCCACCGTCACGAGCCCGGTTTCGGTCCCGGGGGTCGACGACGAGACGGACGCCGCGTTGCCGCTGGTAAACCGCGTCCGAGCCGAACAGGGCCTTCCGGCGCTGGCCGCCGGGGCGCCGGCGCGGGCGGCCGCTTTCGAACAGGCAATGCGGATGGCGAAGGCCGAGCAGATGACGCACCTGATCGGCACGGGCGACAATTTTGCCAACCGGATGAAGCGGCGCAACGTGCCGCTGCCGGCGGCGGA
The DNA here is from genome assembly GCA_023416545.1 of Pseudomonadota bacterium. Classification (GTDB taxonomy): domain Bacteria; phylum Pseudomonadota; class Alphaproteobacteria; order Rhizobiales; family Rhizobiaceae; genus Neorhizobium. The sequence continues at coordinate 2,486 of JAEZHO010000186.1, read as the reverse complement.
GAACATTGCAAGCGGACAGCGCTCGGTGGACGAGGCCGTTCAGGCCTGGATCGTCTCCCAGCGTCACCTGAAGAACATGCTGGGCTCCTTCAGCGGCGTCGGCGTGGCGGTGGCGCAATCGCCCGCATCGCGACCCTACTGGGCCATGGTGCTTTCCGCCTGATGGAAACCGCCGCCAAGGCCCAGGATGCCGTCTCGCGTCCCTTCACGGTCACGCATCGGCTGGTGCTTTCGATTGCGGTGCCGATGACGCTCGGCTTTTTGACGACGCCGCTGCTCGGGCTGACAGACACGGCCATCGTCGGCCGACTGGGACAGGCCGAGGCCCTGGCGGGCCTGGCGATCGCCGCAATCCTCTTCGATCTCATCTATGGCAGCCTCGGCTTCTTCCGGACGGCGACGACGGGACTTGCCGCGCAGGCCTTCGGCCGGGAAGACGAGCGGGAGCTTCAGGCGGTATTCTGGCGTGCGGTCCTCAGCGCGCTCGCCCTCGGCATCCTGATGCTTGCCCTTGCGCCGGTCATCCTGTGGGGCGCACCGGAACTGATGACCGACGATGCCGGGGTGCAGGCCGTGGTCCGCGAGTATTTCGCCATTCGCGTTCTTTCCAGTCCGGCGACCTTCGTCAACTACGCCGTCCTCGGTTTCGTGTTCGGTCGTGGACAGGCACGGTTCGGCCTGGCGCTGCAGATCCTCCTCAACGGGACGAATATCCTCCTTTCGATCATTCTCGGCCTGTGGCTCGGCTGGGGCGTGGCCGGGGTCGCCTGGGGGACGGCCGCGGCCGAAGTGGCGGCGGCCGCCATCGGCCTCCTTCTGGTGGTGCGCCGGTTTTCGCGCGCATCCCGTCCGGCCCGGGCCGACCTCTTCGACCGGCTCAAGCTGAAGCAACTCTTCCAGCTCAACGCGGACATTCTCGTCCGTACCCTGATCCTGAGCAGCGCCTTCGCCCTGATGACAAAGGTCGGGTCCGGGTTCGGCGCGGTGGCGCTCGCCGCCAACGCCGTGCTGATGAACATTTTCATGCTCTCGGCATTCTTCCTGGACGGCCTTGCGGGAGCCGCCGAGCAACTCGCCGGGAGGGCGGTCGGCGCCAACTATCGGCCATCGTTCAACCGCGCCGTCAAGCTTACGGCAGCATGGTCTTTCGCCATCGCGGCGGTGCTGGCGGCTTTCTTCCTCCTGTCCGGTCCCGCGATCATCCGGTTGCTGACGACCTCAGCGGAGGTGCGGGAGATCGCCCTCGCCTATCTTCCCTGGGCCGCGATGACCGGCCTGACGGGCGCGCTCGCCTTCCAGATGGACGGCGTTTTCATCGGCGCCACCTGGTCGCGGGAGATGCGCAACATGATGCTGATATCCTTCGCCGGCTATTGCCTGGCGCTCCTGGCCCTGGTGCCGGCGTTCGGCAATCACGGCCTGTGGGCGGCCCTCAACCTGTTCCTGATGATACGGGGCGTCCTCCTCGCGGCCATGGTGCCCCGCAAGACGGCTCAGAGCTTCATCGCCGCCCAGTGATCGACGCGGGTATCGCGCAATTCGCCGATCAGGTTCACGCCCTCCCGGTCGAGCAGGCCGGAGAGGCCGCGCAGGATGCGGGAGGGAAGCCCCGGGCCGTCGTAGACCATGCAGGAATAGAGCTGCACCAGGTCGGCGCCGGCGCGGATCTTCTCCATCGCGTCCTCGGCACTTCCGACGCCCCCGACCCCGATCAGCGGCAGCGCCGGCCCGACGCGCTTGCGCATCCTGGCGAGCACGCTCGTGGACAGGCGGAAGAGGGGCGCACCTGAAAGTCCGCCCGCTTCCGCCGCATGGCGACGGTCGGAGAGCCCCTCGCGGGAAAGCGTCGTGTTGGAGACGATCAGGCCGTCCAGGTCATGCGCCAGCGCTTCGGCGGCAACGTCATCCAGCCCTTCCTCGGTAAGATCTGGGGCGATCTTCAAAAATACCGGCAGCGAGCGTCCGAACCGGATCGCCTCCTCGGCGCGGGCGGCAAGGACCGCCTCCAGCAGCGCCTTCAGGCTGTCGCGCGCCTGCAGGTCGCGAAGGCCGGGCGTATTCGGCGAGGAGATGTTGACGGTGAAATAGCCCGCGACGGGATAGAAGCGCCGAATGCCGGCGACATAGTCCGCCACGCGGTCGGCACTGTCCTTGTTGGCGCCGATATTGACCCCGACGATGCCGGCGCCATTGCCGCGCGCCGAGAGCCGCGCGAAGGCCGCCTCGTGCCCCTCGTTGTTGAAGCCGAGCCGGTTGATCACCGCCCGGTCGCCAGCGAGGCGGAAGATGCGCGGCTTGTCGTTGCCGACCTGCGGCTTCGGCGTCACGGTGCCGACCTCTGCAAAGCCGAAGCCGAGCTTCAACAGCGCGTCCGGCACTTCGGCATTCTTGTCGTAGCCGGCCGCCATGCCAAGCGGATTGGGGAAGCCTATTCCGGCAACCGTCACGGCGAGGCGCGGGTCATCCGGAACGCGACAGGAGGGGAC
>JAEZHO010000130.1 GCA_023416545.1 Pseudomonadota bacterium | reverse complement strand
GAAGTGCTGTCGCTTCTCAAGGAGTTGCAGCGCGAGACCGGCATGGCGGTGCTCATCATCACCCACGATCTCGGCGTCGTCGCCGAAATCGCAGACCGCGTCGTGGTGATGGAGAAGGGCGTCCTGGCCGAGGCGGGGACGGTGCGCGAGGTCTACAAGAACCCGCAGCATCCCTATACGAAGAAGCTGATCGCGGCTGCCCCCGGAAAAGGCGAGATGCACGAACCGGTAAAGGGTGCCGAGCCGGTCCTCAGCGTTCGCAACGTCCGCAAGAAGTACGGGGAGTTTACCGCGCTGAAGGGCCTTTCCTTCGACCTTCTGGCCGGGGAAACGCTGGCCGTCGTCGGGGAAAGCGGTTCAGGCAAATCGACGCTTGCCCGCATTCTGCTGCGGCTCGACGAGCCGGATTCCGGGTCTGCCCTGTGGAAGGGCAGGGATCTCTTCACCCTGTCGCCGGCCGAACTCTACAAGCTGCGCCGTGATCTGCAGATGGTCTTCCAGGATCCCACGCAATCACTCAATCCGCGCATGACCGTCTCCCAGCTGATCTCGGAGGCCTGGGTCATCCATCCGGACATCCTGCCGAAGGCGAAGTGGCGGGAGAGGGTGGCCGAACTCCTGACCCAGGTCGGGCTCGGGCCGGAGCATGTGGGGCGCTATCCGCATCAGTTCTCCGGGGGGCAGCGCCAGCGCATCGCGATTGCCCGGGCGCTTGCGCTCGAACCGCAGCTGATCATCTGCGACGAGGCCGTCTCGGCGCTTGACGTTTCCGTCCAGGCGCAGGTCATCGCGCTTCTCGACAGACTGCGCAAAGAAATGGGCATCGCCTTCATCTTCATCGCCCACGACCTGCCCGTGGTTCGCGACTTCGCCGACCATGTGATGGTCATGCAGAAGGGCGAAGTGGTGGAACTCGGGACGGTCAGGGAAATCTTCGAGACGCCCCGGAAGCCTTATACCCAGGCCCTGCTCGCCTCCGGGCTCGATCCCGATCCCGACGTGCAGGCCGAGAACCGGGCGGCCCGTGCCAGCCGCGCCTCCTGAGCCCCCAGATTACCGGAGAAAGATAATGTCGAAAAAGGCCTTCGTCGCGCTCGTCACCTGCTTCAACGAGGACGAGACGATAAACTACGACGCGACACGCGCGCAGGTGCGGCGCCAGGTGGCGGCCGGCAACAACATCATGTGCGCCGGCACCAACGGCGATTTCACGGCGCTGACCTTCGAGGAGAAGGTGAAGCTTGCCGAGGTCGTGGTCGACGAAGTGGGGGGACGGGCGGAGGTTATCGTCAATGCCGGCATGCCCGCGACGTTCGAGACGATCAAGCTCGCGACCGAATTCGACCGGATCGGGGTAACGGCCATCGCCGTCATCACCCCATTCTTCATCGCCTGCACGCAGGACGGCCTGATCCGGCATTTCTCGACGGTTGCGGATGCGGTAAGGACGCCCATATATCTTTACGACATCCCCGCGCGCACGCAGAACCACATCGAACCGGAAACCGCGCGCAAGCTCGCCTCCCATGGAAACATCGCCGGGATCAAGGATTCCGGCGGCGCCAAGGAGACGCTGGAGGCCTATCTTGCCGTCGGGCGCGAGGTACCGGGCTTCGACGTCTATTCCGGGCCGGACCATCTGGTGCTCTGGGCGCTGCAGAACGGGGCGGCAGGCTGCATCTCCGGTCTCGGCAACGCTCTCCCGGAGGATCTGGCCGGCATCCTGGACGGCTACAACACCGGTGATCTGGCCGAAGCGGAGCGACACCAGGCGATCTTCACGGCCTTCCGCACCGATCTCTATGCGCTGGGCTTCGCCCCTGCCATGGTCAAGCGCGCACTCTACCTCCAGGACGCCTCGGTCGGAGCCAGCCGGCAGCCGGCACTGCTGCCCGATCCGGAGCAGGATGCGAAGATCGCCGAAATCCTCCGCCGGTACGGTCTGACCGAGCACTGACCATCAGTCGGGAGGCAAGAAGAACGCCGAGGGTCCTCGGCCCTTCTTTCCCTCCCGTCGAAGTCAGACGGAAGACGCCCCTGAACCCGCGAAATCGCTCATCTAGGGCAGCCTTCTTCCGGGCATGGCTGAGAGGCACCGGAGGTCACGAGCCGATCCGCTTGTGCAACTGGACGCTGTCGAACGCGCCGTCTTCGAACCTGTGAGGCGTGAACCCGAGCCGCTGGTAGAACCCGACGGCATCGGGGGCGGCGTGGACATAAAGCCTGGCTGTCCCGCGGGCGGCGGCCAGGCCTTCAACCAGGTCCATGAGGACCTTGCCGTGTCCGTGCCTCTGCAAGCGGGCGACGATCGCCACAAGCCTGACAATCGCCGTGCCGTCCGGCCGTTGATCCAGGCGAACGGTGCCGACGGGATCGCCGTCGTATTTCAGCAGGAGGGGCAGGTTTTCGGGCTTAAGCTCATCGGGCCCGTCGACGATATAGTCAATGCGCCCCCTCGCCTCGAACAGGACTTCCCGTCGAATCCGATGATAGGCAGCGCGGTCGTCCACGTTTTCCGCTAGCACGAGAGCGTAGTTTCCCATGAGAACGTCATAGAACATTGGCGGGCTCTTTCAAACGGGAACCGCCCTCGTGCAGGCGGACAACGATTACCCGGCAACGCAGCATTCCCCCGCCGCAAACGGGCGGAAGGCTGGATGCCCGTCACGGGCAGCTTTGCGACAAGAGTGGGCGCAGACCGAGGCCCAAGATCACCCTGATTTCGCCAGTCCTGCCTCCGTGGCGAGAATCCTGTCGAGTGCAGCGGTCATGCGATCGACCTCTTCGATCGTATTGTAGTGGACCATGGAAACCCGCAGCACGCCGCCATGGTCGGTGAGGTCCAAATATTCGGCGAGGCGGCGTGAATGGAAGTCGCCGAAACGGATGGCGATCTTCTCCTCGTCCATGGCCCGGCAGATGTCACCGGCGTCCCGGCCATCGAAGCGGAAGGCAATGGTGGGAACACGGCGGCCGTCGCTGTTCTGCGGTTGACCGACGATCCGGCAGTCGTTGCGGGAGCGCAGGTAGTCCAGGAGCCGGTCGGCGAGCGCGTTCTCCTGGGCGGTGATCGCGGCGTAGGCCGCTTCGATCTTCCGGCGGACAGTTCCCGTCTCGCCCGCCTGCTCTCCCAGCGCCACGAGATAATCCACGATGCCACAGGTGGAGTAGGCCAACTCGTAGTTGGGATTGCCGGGCTCCAGCTTCCCGGGCACTTTTTCCTTCCCGTAGAAGTAGTGGTATAGCGGATCGAGTTCGAGCAGCAGGTCGTACTTCCCGTACATCAGGGCATAGTGCGGTCCGTAGGTCTTGTAGAGGCTGAAGACGTAGTAATCGACGTCGAAAGCCTGTACGTCGACCGCCCTGTGCGGGGCGTAGGCCACCGCATCCACGCAGATCCTGGCGCCGCGTTGATGAACGAAGTCGGCGATCTCGCGGATCGGGTTGATCGACCCCAGCAGGTTGGAGCAATGGGTCACGCAGACGAGCTTTGTACGCTCGCTCATCAGCGACGCCAGATCCGAGAGGTCCAAGGTCAGACTGTCTTTGTTCAGGGGCCATATCTTGAGAATGACGCCTCGTTCCTGAAGCCGGTCCCAGGGCCCGATATTGGATTCATGGTCGGCCACGGTAACGATGATCTCATCGCCGGGCGAAAGCTGGCCATGCATGGCGCGGGCCAGATTCTGGAGCAGTGCGGTCGTGGAGTTGCCGAAGACGATCTCTTCCGGGCGGCCGGCGTTCACCAGATGCATCGCGGCTGTCCGAGCCTCATGGAGGGCATTCGCCGCCGCTTGGGAGACCTCGTATGAGCCGCCGATCTGAACGTTCTTCTCGATGAGGAAGGTGTTGATCCGCTCCAAGGCGCCCTTGAGGATCTGCGAGCCGCCGGCGTTGTCGAAGAACGTCCATCCGCGGTGCAGGCCCGGAAACTGGCTGCGTACGAAATCAATATCCAGCGGCGAATTGGTGGCCATCCTTGTGCTCCTCCTAAGTGATTTTGTTGTTGTCAGTGATTGAGGACTGCGCGCAGGAAGCTGCGCGTGCGCTCTTCCCTTGGCGCGTCAAAGATCTCGGTCGGAGCACCCATCTCGACGAGCCGACCGCCATCCATGAAGATCACCCGGTCGGCGACCTGGCGGGCAAAGCCCATCTCGTGGGTGACGACCACCATGGTAACGCCGGTGCCGGCGAGCTTGCGCATCACGTCCAACACCTCGCCGACCATTTCGGGATCGAGCGCCGATGTGGGCTCGTCGAAGAGCAGCACTTTTGGCTCCATGGCCAGCGCACGGGCGATCGCAACGCGCTGCTGCTGCCCGCCAGAAAGCTGGCCGGGATATTTTTCCGCCTGTTCGGAAATGCCAACCCTGGCGAGCAGGTCGCGGGCCCTGCGCTCGGCTTCCTCGACGGAAGTCTTTCGCACCCGCATCGGCGCGAGCATTACGTTCTTCAGGACCGTCATGTGCGGGAAGAGGTTGAAGGACTGGAAGACCATGCCGACTTCGGCGCGCACCTTCGCCAGGCCGGGCCCCGGCTGTA
>JAEZHO010000106.1 GCA_023416545.1 Pseudomonadota bacterium | reverse complement strand
CAACCGGTGATGCCGGTGCATACCGCTCATCACGATGGAGGATGAAGATGACTACGCATCTGATCGGATCATTCGCAGGGAGTACGAGAACTCAAGGCAGGGCCTCGCGGCTGGTCGCCGGACTTGCGGCGGCTTGGCGACGATGGAGCCGACGGCGACGCGCGGCGGAAACCCTGTACAGCTTGCCTGATTACTACCTCAAGGATCTCGGCATTTCGAGAAGCGAGATCGAAGGCGCGGTCCGAGGTGACTTCAACCGAGGCAGGCTCTAGCGCGACGGGTGTCCAGCCCGCATATGCTTTCGAAGCCTTGGTTCATCCGGACCGGGCACAATGATGCAAACGCGATCGCATCCAGGGCATTTTCGAGGATGGCGGCAGCATTGCCGCCTCGAACGCCAGGCTATCAGGCGGACGACGCGTCCCTGCTGGTGTCCCGAATTTCCTGGAATGCTTGTCCCTGTTCGGCATCCCATGCCGGACGACGGTCGCAGCGAGCCTCGCCGGCTCCTGAGGTTATTTCCGGAGATTTCAAATGAAGAAGATCGAGGCCAATATCCCGACCTTCCGCCTGGTCGAGGTAAGGGAGGCATTGGCCGTCCTCGGGATGTTCGATTTCCTTGCGATCGATGCCAATGACGTGGCGCCGGCGGCCGGGCTGATTGAACTCCATCGCGGGCTTGCAGCGGAGAGCGATTTGCGCCCCGTCCTACGGCTGGAAATCCTCGTGGAGAATGATCTCATCCAGCCCGCGATCGCGGCCATCGCCTCTGGATTGGCCGGTCTGAGGGACTGGGACCTTTCCCTGGCTCTCACGGATATCCAGAGCGTCACCACCATCGACGGTACTCGACCTGGCGCAGTGCCATTTACCGCGTAGACGCCGCGGATCCCGACTTCCCCGCCTTTTCCTCTTCGCATTGAGCTCCAATCGAGAGCGCCTACCCGCGTCTCTCGACAGGCCTCCGTCAATGAGCTGGCGTCGACGATCGTCTTCCCACGACGGACAGTTCGGGCTGCTCTTCAGGTCATCTTGAGGGGCGGCTCCGCTCCCACGGCGCAGAGATATCCGAGGGCAAAAAGAAAGGGCCAACGGAAACCGAAGGCCCTTCAAAGCTGGAGGGACTGGGCCTCCAGAGGGAACAGCCGAGACCATCCCGGGAGAACATGGCCTCAACGCTTTTCATATCAGCCTTCTTTTTCTTCAGCACAATAGCTCCCGCATCGGGTGTTAGTTTTGACATCAATATCCGTGGTTTGTAACGCCCGGTTAATCGAGCCGGACCGCTTCCGGTTTCAGATCACACGGCTTCATATCGTTTGAAGCCTCGCGCTCGCGAAGCGAAATTTCCCAACCATCGGCACGAACTAGGACTTCATCCGCGACGCCGGCCGTCTCCTCGGACGGCGGCCGAAACGAAGGTTGGACCACACGGAGGAGGTGGTTATGAACTCTTTCGCCAGACTGCCGGGCGAACTCGATCCCTGCCCGCTTTTTTCCGCGGCATTGCCCCGCCGGGCGCCAGTGCCGGCTCACGCCCGTGCAGCCGGCTCCCCGATTATATCCCCGCAAACGTCGATCGCCCGCAACGGCTTCGAGGAGCCCGTGTGATGCTTCCCGTCATCGATGGCAACCCCGTCGCCATTGCCGCGGCAGGCTTCGGTGCGCTCTGCCTCATATCCTGGCCGTTCTTTCCCAATCGTCGCCTCATGCTCCTGGTTCAGCTTGGGATAGGCTTGGGTTTTGGTGCTCATTACGCGCTGATAGGGGCGGGGACGGCAGCAGTCGCAAACTGGCTGAGCGCTCTGCAGGTCGCCTTGTCGCTGCGGCTGCCAGCCACCGGGTGCTGGCGCTGGGTTCCCGCTTCGCTGCTGATTGCGGCCATGCTGGTTGCGGGGTTGCTCACCTTTGCGGGGCCATCCTCCATGTGTGCAATGGCGGGGACTGTAATCCTTGCGATCGGCAGGATGCAGATCGACGAACTCCGCCTGCGCATATGGGTGATGGCCGGCACCATACCCTGGCTTGTGCACGACCTCCTGGTCGCGTCGCCCATTGCCGTCGTCGATGCAGTCGGCATAGCAACGGCTCTTTTCGGGATCTGGCGATCGCGCCGCGCAATCCCCGCGTGCCCGTCATAAGAAGGACGACCCTGCTCCGCCGAGGCGGGTCCGGCCTCGCCTCGTTCAGCGGGCGGTGTTCATCAGATCAAAGATCGCATTTGCCAGGGCCCTGGAGCTGAAGGGCTTCTTCAGGAATGACGCGGTGATCTCCGGATTTGCGACACATTGCTTGCGGTCATCCTCGACCAGCACGAGGTAGCGGCCAGCCGACAGCGATGCGGCGAGAGAATGAGGGGGACCGTCCAGGGAGAGGGAATCGGCGTCGATGATCATCAGGTCGGGCGAGGTGCCATTGCCGTGAATGGCCTCCTTGAGGGTCCTGATGTTCTGGTAGCCCAAGGCTTCGTAGCCCAGCGCGGCGACCTTCTCCTCGTACATTTCAAGAAGGGATCGGTCGTTGTTCAGGATCACGACGCGCTCTCCGTTCCCGGTCGGGACGGCGCGCTGGTCGAAGAAGCTCTTGATCGGCAAAGGCGGGAGTGAGCTGGCCGGGAAATAGAGCTCGAAGCGGGTCCCCGATCCCGCTGCGCTCTGGACGTTGATGCTTCCGCCCAGGCTGGTGACGCTGCCATGAACGGCCGACAGGCCGAGCCCCGTCCCCCCGACAGTCGATTTCGTGGTGAAGAAGGGTTCGAACACATGGGGCAGAACATGTTCCGCGATGCCCGGGCCGTAGTCTTCGACCGACAGATAGACATAGGTGCCGGGCGATATCTCGCCGTGAGACAGGGTGCGCCTGCGCCTCACCTCGATCGTCTTGACCTCGACCACCACCTCCTGTCCCCGTGACGAGGCCTCCATGGCGTTCTTGCAGAGGTTCATGATGATCTGGTGGATCTCGATCGGGTTGCCTTCCACGACCGCGGGCTGCTGGCTCAGGTGTGCCATGAGCGTCACCTTGCTGCCGAGGGTGACCTCGATCAGCGGCAGGATGTCGGCCACGGCCTCGGTGACGCTGAACGGCCTGATCGCCCGTTCGCGCTTGCGGCTGAAGGTCAGGATCTGGTCGACGATATGCTTTGCCCGCTCGCCGCTGATCAGAATTTCCTGGACGTAGTTGCGCGTCATCGAGGGCTTGCGCAGCAGCTGGAGAGCCATCTCACCATAACCCAGGATGGCGCCCAGGACGTTGTTGAACTCGTGGGCGATGCCGCCGGCGAGCGTGCCGACGGCTTCGAGCCGCTGCGCATGTTCCAGCCGGTGCTCGAGTGCCTCCCGCTCGCGCTGGCTGTTGTTGGTCTCGACGAACTCGATCAATGTCTGAAGGCATCCCTGCAGGAAGGTAATCTCGTCCGTACCCAGTTCCGGGCGCGGGAGATCGAAGAGCAGCAGCAGGGCGGCCATCTGCCGGTCTGGCATTGGGGATCCGACGACCAGCCCCAGGATCGTGGCATCGCGGGTGTAGGTCAGCTCGTTGGGCCGCAGGAGGCTGACATAGGGGGAACGGTCATGGGGCGCAGGGGGAGGGTCCTTTGCCCGAACGTCGCGGATGAAGTCGATGATGAGGGCGCGATTTTCCTCGTCCTCCTCCGCAAGTCCGTAGACCTGCTTTATCTCCTCGCTGTCGAGATTGACCATGGCCAGCGAGCACGAGTCTCCGGTGAAGAAGGACGTCATCCTGTTCAGCGCACCGTTCATGAACTCGGCGAAATCGCGTGGTGCTGTATTGAACATCTCTGCCTTGCTCTCGGCGATGACCTGTTCGTACTGCAGGCGCCGCTTCAGCCTTTCGGTCTGGTTGCGCAGGCGATAGACAAGAACGAAGACGTAGAGGCACAGCGCAATGGCCGTCACCGCGAGCAGCATCCGGCTGGCTGCCGCGCGTGCATTGGCCTCCCCTGCCACCTCCAGATACTTCGCCTGCAGGCGTTCGGCGCGCAAAGGGGTGGCGGAGGCCTGCATCGAGGCGACCTTGGCATCGACCGTCGGAAGGATCGACAGGATCATGCGGGCGTGGGCCGTCAGCGTCTGTATGTCCTTTCCGACCGGAAGGACGGGGATCGACTGATCCAGCCGGGCCAGGCGAATTCCGATGGCTCGTTTGAGATCAAGGTCAGGCCGGGTGGAGAACCGCATCATCAGGTTGCCGAGGTCGCTGACCTCATCCAGCACCGACTTGACCCCGTCGTCAGGCGACTGATGCAGTTCCGTTAGGGTCTGCCCGAACACGCCGATCGAGTTCTGCAAGAGGGCGTTGCGCGTCTTGAAGCGCTCCACAAGGGTTTCGTCCGCGTCGATCGCGGCCTGAAGTTCGGACAGCAGAGCTTCGAGCTCGCCGCGAGGACCGAAGTAGCTGTTGGCGAACAGCTCGTGAAGGGTCGCTGCGGTCTTGCGCAGCGCGACCACGGAATTGACCAGGGGGTCGTAGGACATCAACAGGCCGGCACGCGCCCGCAACACGTCGCGCTGAAGCGAGGCGTGATTGACGTCGACGGCTCTCAGGTTCAGCATCACCGCTTCATGCGCTGGCCGTCCTGCGTCGCGACCGACCGCGATGACCGCGAGAAAGATCGCAGAGAGAGTCGCAAGGACGATCAGCCAGGCTTCACCGGCGATCTTCTCCGTTAGAGGTTTGAAGCCTCTTGCCATTGTATTCTCCGGTCAGGCTTTCAAGAAATGCGGTGATTGCGTCTATTTCAGTGTCGGCGATTTCGCGCCCGAGCTGGCTTCTTCCCATGATCGCGACCGCTTCACGGAGCGTTTCGGCCCTGCCGTCATGGAAATAGGGGGCGGTGACCGCGACGTTGCGCAGGCTCGGAACGCGAAACGCTTCCTGGTCCTGGGCGATGTCGTTCAGCGGCCATTCCGGGGAGAGGGTTGCCGAGAGCCTGTCGGTTTCGGGGTCCGCAAAGACGCCAAAAATCTGGAACATGTTGCCGCCGATATGTGCTCCCTGATGGCACGACATGCAGCCATATCCCTTGAACAGCTCGTAGCCATGTTTCTGCTGCGCCGAAATGGCGTTGGTATCACCCTGCAGGAACAGGTCGAACGGTGCGTTCGGGGTCGTCAGCGACCGCTGAAAGCTGACCAGCGCATCCAGGACGGATTCCCGATCCGGTACGTTGCCGTACACCCTCTTGAACTCAGCGCCGTAGTAGTGATGTCGACTGAGGCGCGGGAGAAGGATGCCCCACTCGTTGGCCATCAGGTTGGGATCGATCAGGACCCTCTCGTTCTGCAGGGCAAGGGAGGTGAACTTCCCGCGCCAGCCGAGCCGGTAGTTATGACCGACGTTGAAAATGGTGGGTGCATTGAAGGCATGCATCCGTCCGTCATAACCGATGGTCCGCTTCAGCGGCACGGTGCCGCCGATCGACAGGTCGTGACAAGAGCTGCAGGAGAGCGTCTGGCGACGGGACATGATGGTATCGTGAAACAGGCGGCCGCCGAGCGCCACCCGGTCCCGATCCAGCGGCGGCGTGGCCGGCAGAGGCGCCAGCGGCTCCGACGGAGCAAAGCCGCGGATCTCCTCCGCGCCGACCAGTGGTGGTCCCGGTACGGCGAGAGAAAGGGCCAGAAGGGCGATCAGGTTCACCCATAGCCGCATGGCCGGCTGGTTCACGTCCGGGCTCCCGCGGCCTGATTTACGGCCACCTCCGCATCGAAAATATAGCCTATTCCCCGCTCCGTCTTGATCAGGCGGGGACGCGAGGGATCGGTCTCGAGCTTGCGGCGGAGCCTCAGGATCAGGACGTCGATGCTTCTGTCGAAGACTTCTTCGCTATGGACGCGGCTCGCCGACAGTAGCTGCTCGCGGGAAAGAACCTGCATCGGCGACTTCAGAAAGGCGCAGAGAAGATTGAATTCGCCGGCCGTCAGCTTCACCTCCTCGCCCTTGGGACTGAGAAGACGGCGCAGCCTGACGTTCAGGTTCCAGCCCGCGAAGGCGTAGCTCTTGTCGGAACTCGTTCGCCTCGGCTGCTCGTCGGTTCGTCGCAGGCAGGATCGCAGGCGAGCGAGAAGCTCGCGAATGCCGAACGGCTTGGTGATATAGTCGACGGCGCCCAGTTCCAGCCCTACGACCTTGTCGGCCTCTTCAAGCCGGTCGCCGCTGATGATCATCACCGGGGCATCCGAGGACGTGGTTAGTGTCCGGACGATCTGGAGGCCGTCTTCATGGCCGAGGTTGAGATCGACGATGACCACATCGGCCGGATCATTGGTCATGATGCGGGTCAGGTGTTGGCTGTCGCTGAGGCCGGTGACGCGGAACGCATGCTGGGACAGGAAATCGACCAGCATGGATCGTATGGCCGGATCGTCATCAATGAGAAGAACATGCTTCATGTCGTCATGTCCACGGAAGCTTCTGACATCGTTTGCGGCCCGGGAAGACCTCCTGAAGCAACGCCCCTGATTTAACGTTGCCGCCAGGCCCGAATCCTCGCCGGAGCGACTGCGTAACCCCGCTCCGTTTCATTTGTGTTTCAGAATCTTCCCCGCCGTTGCCGATGGAAATCTGTGCAGCCGGCGCATTGGGACTTCGTGCGCTGAAAGCCGTGCCGAATGCTCCTTGCGGGTACATAGCCTGCCAATTCTCCCGAAAGCTGACGGACGTGACAGTGCGAGAGGGTGGTCGCCTTGCGGCGTCATCCCGGTTCGGGTGCACACATCCATGGCGCCCACGCGCGCCCCGGCGTCAACAAAACCGCAAACCGCCCCGCAATCTTGCAAGATTCGATCACAAAGGGGTGGCGATCACGTGCAAGCGGGTCACGTACGCGAGCGTCCCCAGTGAAAGCCTTCTGCGGATCCCTCCAGGAGATAGGGATTGCGGTACAGATAGTGGCCAAGGCAGAAGGTGAGGAAGGCGATGAACAGGATGTAATAGGCTGGCGCCATCGGCTCGAACTGGACCAGCCAGGCTACCAAGGCGGGGGGCAGCCCGCCAAAGACCGCTAAGGTTATGTTGTACGCGGCCGACACTCCGCTTGCCCTGACGCGCGGCGGAAACGACATGACCATGATAGAGGGTGCCGCGCCCAGCAATCCGACCGTGAACCCCAGGGATGCAGAGAGAATATAAAGGAGGGGGAGGGACCAGCCTGCAAGGGAATAGAAGGAAAAGCTTGTCAGTGCGCAAAGAATGCTGCCCCCCATCATGCAGGTCGCGGGGCCCAGCCGGTCGAAGAGGAGGCCGGAAATAAAGGCGCCCGTCGTCAGGCCGAAGGCCGTGATGCTCACCGCGAGGAGGGCGTGTTGCGTTGTCACGCCGTAGACCGTCTGCAGGATGACCGGCGTCATCAGCAAGATTACGATCATACCGGCCGATATTACCCAGGTCAGCAGAATGGAGAAAGCGAGCGCAGGCCGATGGTCGTGCAGGACGGCGTGCAGGGGAAAGCTCGGCATCAATACCCGATTGCTCTTGAGCGCCGGATATATCCTCGTTTCCTTCAGTCGACGGCGAAGACAAACCGCCGGCACGGCAAGTGCAGCCCCGAGTGCAAAGGGGATGCGCCAGGCAAAGGTTTCCATCTCGGCGACGGTGAAGATCAGGTTGAGCGCCGTTACGATGACGGCGGCGAGAAGCATGCCCCCGATAAGGCCGGCCGAAACCGCGCCGCAGGCCAGCCCCACCCGCTCGCGCGGCACCTGTTCCGCAGCAAGCGTCCATGCGCCGGGAATGTCACTTCCGATGGCAATTCCCTGCAGCGCCCTGAACGCCAGCAGAAGGATCGGTGAGGCAATGCCGATCGAGGCATAGCCGGGCAGAACCGCGATCGCGAGCGTCGCGCCGGACATCAGGAGGGTGGAGAAGGCGAAGATGCGTTTGCGCCCGAAGAGGTCGCTGTAATGGGCTAGGACGATACCCCCGAAGGGGCGGAAGACATAACCTGCGGCAAATATGCCAAAGGTCTGGACCGATACGAGCCAGGGCGAGATTCCGGGAGGAAAGAAGATCTTGCCGATGACCGGGGCAAGGAAGGCGAAGACGATGAAATCGTACGTGCCGACTGCCCCGCTGAACGACACCAGCCCAACCGTTCGAAGGCTGTCCTGCATGCGAATGCCTGGGCCTGGCTTTTGCTGGGCGCTTTCCG
>JAEZHO010000085.1 GCA_023416545.1 Pseudomonadota bacterium | reverse complement strand
GTTCCTCGGCGATTTCCGCAAGCTGCCGCATGAAGGTGAAGAGACTGCCGGCGACCGCGTCGAAATCCGGCCTCTTCTGAAGCGTCGCCTCGTCCACGTAGAGAGACCGGTTAATCTCGATCTGCAGCGCATGCAGGCCGCGCGCCGGACGCCCGTAGTGCTCGGTGATGAAGCCGCCCGCATAGGGCTTGTTGCGCACGGCGCTGAACCCGAGTTCGCTCAGGATGCAGATCGCCGCGCGGGAAAGGTCCGCCGAGGCGCTGGTGCCGTAGCGGTCGCCGATGATGAAGTCGGGTCGCATGTCGGAGCCGGCAAGGCGTATATTGCCGGGCATCGAGTGGCAGTCGATCAGGATGCTCGTGCCGAACCGCGCATGGGTGCGGGCGATCAGCCGGCGAAGCGCGGCGTGATAGGGCTTGTAGATCGTCTCGATTCGCGAAAGCCCCTCCTCGACGCTGAGCCGGCGCCGGTAGATCTCCATGTTCTCGGCGACGATTCGCGGGATTGTCCCCAGCCCACCCGCGACCCTCAGCGAACCGATGTTGGCGAACGGCGGCAGCGGTCCGTCGAACATCTTCGGATCGAGTTCGTAGGGCTCGCGGTTGACGTCGAGATAGGCGCGCGGAAAGTTCGCGGCCAACAGCGGTGCACCGAGTTCGGGGGCTGCGGCGAAGAGTTCGTCGACGTAATGGTCGGCGGAGCGCCGGATGGAAAGCGAATCAAGCCGCGAATCAGCGAGGAAGGCGGAGGGATATTCGCTGCCGCTATGGGGAGAATTGTAGACGAAGGGGATGGTCTGGCAGGCGGGCTCTCTGATCTCGAACTGCTCGAAGTCGCCTTTTGCCCGGTCCATCTAGCCTTTACCATGTCATGAACTTCCAGAACGGGCATGTTGCCAGTTGCCCCGCCTGAAGTCCATACTATCTATGTCCTGTCAGGATCCGCTCCTGCTGCCATTAAATGGGCTTTTACCAGATAACGGCTAGAATGGACTCTCCGGAAAAATTGAAAATATGATGGAACACGGCCCTCGAACGATGCAAAAAATCCTTCTCGCCGAAGACGACAACGACATGCGGCGCTTCCTCGTAAAGGCGCTCGAGAAGGCTGGCTATAACGTCGCTTCCTTCGACAATGGCGCAAGCGCCTACGATCGGCTGCGCGAGGAACCCTTCTCGCTTCTCCTCACCGACATCGTCATGCCGGAGATGGACGGCATCGAACTCGCCAGGCGCGCGACCGAACTCGATCCCGACCTCAAGGTGATGTTCATCACCGGCTTCGCGGCCGTCGCGCTGAACTCCGATTCGAAGGCTCCGAAGGACGCGAAAGTCCTCTCCAAGCCGTTCCACCTGCGTGACCTCGTCGACGAGGTCAACAAGATGCTCGCCGCTGCGTGAGCCCTGTCCCGGCGAAACACGGGGACCTGAAAAAAGCTTCGTGTTTCGTTTCAAAGACTGTTGACGGCCCGACCACTCTATGGTCTATGCGCCGACATCGGATGGGCGTGTAGCTCAGCGGGAGAGCACTACGTTGACATCGTAGGGGTCACAGGTTCAATCCCTGTCACGCCCACCATCCGATCCCCTTGTTTCTCAGGCCTTTTGGCCTTCCCCCACCTCCCTGTTACAGGTCTCCCGTCGGGCTCCATGATCCTCGCG
This sequence comes from Pseudomonadota bacterium, assembly GCA_023416545.1. GTDB lineage: Bacteria > Pseudomonadota > Alphaproteobacteria > Rhizobiales > Rhizobiaceae > Neorhizobium. Next base: position 1,422 of record JAEZHO010000085.1, on the reverse strand, counting down.
GCTTGAGGTGATTTCGCGACGTCCGCCGGCTTTTCGCGCGTGCATTAGGGACGGCGAAAGCCGCCGAATCCGGACCGCCACCGCAGGCTCAGGAGAGCCGAATCCCGCCTTGAGAGCTCGCCAACCCACTATATTGATCCGGGCAAGTATGTCGCTCTGCGCGGCCGTCTCCTGCAGCATGACGCCAGGCTTATATAAGCATCTACGCATCGTTCCGTCCGACTTCTTCTGCAATTAACTGTCCCGATCGAAAAACGCTTGTACTATTCTTCAAACGAGCTATTCACCCTGCGCCGCAATTCCGCGGATTTTTGGGGGATTTCAATGAGATCTAATTTAAAGGCTGCTTTCGCAGCGGCCGTCATTGCATGCGCATACTCCACCTCTGCTTTCGCCACGGGTGCAATTGCGGTGAATGACGCTCAGGGCATGTCGGCGGAAGATGCCGGTTACGCCGTCGGTTACGGCGGCTCCGAGAAGGAAGCCTCGGCCAATGCGGTCAAGGAATGCAAGGCAGCCGGCAATGACAATTGCGAGGTCATGCTGACCTTCGAACAGTGCGGCGCCTATATCGGCAACAAGGCTTACTACGCGACCGGCGTCGGCGCGACGGAAGCCGCGGCAATCAAGGCTGCGAAGGACGACTGCCCGGACTGCAAGCTGATCGTTGCAGACTGCCACTAAGTCCGCGGGAATGATCGACATGACCAATATCAAGAAGGCGGGGCTTGCCGCTGTCGTGGGCGCGCTCGCGCTTGTCATGACGAATACATCTGCCCATGCCTGGGGCTGCATCGCGGTGTCCGACGAGGGCAGCTACGGCTACAGCTACGGCGCCAGCAGCGAGAGCGCCGCGATGAAGCGGGCCTTGAACGAATGTGCCGCGCGCACCAGCACGGAAGGTGAATGCGAAATCACCGAGTGCGAGGAAGACGACTGATAGCGGCCGGCCCGCCCCTTCCGGTGGCGGGCCATTCCCCCGGAGCGGAAGCCGCTCGCCCAACGCCCCGCACCGCCTCTCGTCAAGGCTAACGCCGCCCGGTCCCTTTCCGCTCCTGGAACATTTTCGCGGGACCCGCGTTCTCCGGCCCAGCAAAAGGAGCACGCCATGCTGAAATGGGCCCTGATCTTTCTCGTCATCTCGATTGTCGCAGGCTTTCTCGGCTTCTCGGGCGTCTCTGCGGCAACCGCATCGATCGCCAAGGTGCTCTTCGTCCTGGCGCTGGTGGTCTTCGTCGTCTTCCTGATTCTGGCGATCGTCGGCGGAAGTCTGGTCTTCTGAGGGCGCCGCCTCATGGCCTGAGCCTCACGTCTGGGCGATGAGCGTGGGCTTCACCTGCGGTCGCCCGGCGAGCCGCCGTTCCGCTCCAGCAACTCGATCTGGATCTGCTGCAGTTCGGCAAGGCGCTCCCACTGCTGCGC
>JAEZHO010000232.1 GCA_023416545.1 Pseudomonadota bacterium | reverse complement strand
ACGGCGGTCTTGCGGTGGCCGTCGAACACGTCGGTCCCGATCTTCTCGCCGGCCATCGGCGTCCCGACGATGACGGGCAGAACATGGCCGCCTTCGTTGACGGTCGCCTCGCGGGTGGCCCGCACCGATGCGATCGCCATCACCTCGATGCCCGCTCCTGCCATGCCGATGCGCTGGATGGCGCGGTCGACAAGCCGCGCGGTGATGCGTTCCAGGCGGTCGTGGCTCTCGTGGTGGAGATGGTCGGCCTTGGTGGCGGCGACCAGGACCTTGTCGATCCGCCGGCCGAGCAGAGACGACAGGAGGCTGTTGGTTCCCGGGCGGAAGCAGGCGAGCACGTCACCCAGCGCACGCTCGAGATCATGGACGGCCTCCTCGCCGCGGTTGATCGCCTGAAGCGCATCGATCAGCACGATCTGCCGGTCGAGTCGGGCGAAGTGCTCCCGGAAGAAGGGCTTGACCACGACCGACTTGTAGGCCTCGTACCGGCGCTCCATCATCGCGCGAAGAGACCCTCTCGGCGCGCGGTCCTCCGAGGCATGGGGCAGGGGGGAAAAGGTGAGTGCGGGTGAGCCTTCGAGATCGCCCGGCATCAGGAAGCGGCCCGGTGGAAGCGTGGAGAGCGACCGTTCGTCGGACTTGCAGGCCTTCAGGTAGGCGGCGAAGGTTTCCGACAGGCGCCGGGCGGTCATCTCGTCGCCCGGCGCATCTGGATCGACACTTTGCGCCAGGGCGAGCCATTCCCGGGAAAGCTCGGCGCGGATGCCGGTGGTGGCGAGATCCACGGTGTTGGCGCTGAACGTGCGGTAGTCCTGGCCGAGAAGGGGAAGGTCGAGCAGCCATTCGCCCGGGTAGTCGACGATGTCGATCGAAAGCCGGCCGGGCGAGAACAGCCGGTTCCAGCCGCTCGCGCTCTGGTAGTCGAGGGTGATCCGCAGCTCGGAGATGGCGCGGGTCGAATCCGGCCAGACCCTTTCCCTGACAAGCGCCTGGATGTGATCCTCGTACTGGAACCGCGGGATCGCGTCATCGGGCTGCGGCTCCAGCCGGACCCGCGAAACGCGGCCGGAACGGACGGGCTCGAACAGGGGGAGCCGTCCGCCGTTCAGGAGATTATGGACGAGCGAGGAGATGAAGACCGTCTTGCCGGCGCGCGAAAGGCCGGTCACCCCGAGGCGCACGGTCGGGTTCACGAGGGAAGAGGCCCTGTCCGCGAGGTTGTCGATTGCGATTCGTGCGTCGTCGGTGAGGCTGGTCAGCGAAGGCGGCAAGGTAGCATCCCTTTGTTTGCGCCTATATAGGGGCGCCGCCGCCGGGATGAAAGAAGCCCGGTCAGGCCGTCACGAAGTCCAGGAGGCCCCAGTATCTTTCGCCGCCGGTGGCGGGGCGTTCAAGCACGGCAAGCCCTGCGGTCGGGTAGCCTGTCGGGATCACGGCCGCCGTGGTGTCTGCGCCGGCAAGCCTTTCGAATACTTCCTCGATCGTCGGGTTGTGCCCGACGAACATCAGCGAACTCGCCTCGTTCGAAGCAGCGATCATCTCCAGATAGACATCGAGCGGCGCATTGTAGAGTTCGTCGACGAAAAGGACGTCGAGGTCTTCTCCGAGCGCGCGTCGCATCGCGTCGGCAGTCTGGCGGCAGCGCAGGGCAGTCGAACTGACGAGGCGGGAAGGGTGGTAGCCCCGGTCGAAGGCTTTTTCCGCAACGATCTCGGCTTCCGCATACCCCTCGTCGTCCAGCGGCCTGTCGAAATCCCGCTGGCCGGGCTGTGCCCAGCCGGAGCGCGCATGACGCAGCAGATAGACGCGGGTGAGAGGCTGGAAGATCATGGTAACAAGGGCCCGAGGAGCGATTCCGTCGATGGGTAGCCGCGAGCACATGTTACGTCAACCGTGACCATGGTCGCCAACGTCGCCCCGGGCGGCGGGGACACGCCGAAGACAGTAATTGTAACAGGGGAAGAATAAACTGGTTAAATACTAGGCACTTAGCTCAATATTGCGACAGTCTAAAAAATACTGTGAAGGCGCGTAACAGGCTTGAACCGCAGTACGCGATTGGGATATAGAGCGCGCCTTGAGATGTTCTTCGGGAGAATCGCGTTGAGTGAGAAGATCGATCTTAGCAATTATGTGCTCTCGGAAGACGATGAGTTCATGAATGCCAACCAGAGGGCGTATTTCAGGGCGAAGCTCCTCGCCTGGAAAAACGACATCCTCCGGGAAGCGCGCGAGACGCTGGACCATCTCGCGGAAGAAAGCGCAAATCACCCCGACCTCGCCGATCGGGCCTCTTCGGAGACCGACAGGGCGATCGAGCTCAGGGCACGCGACCGGCAGCGAAAGCTGATCGCCAAGATTGATGCGGCCATGCAGCGTATAGAAGACGGCACCTACGGTTTCTGCGAGGAGACCGGCGAGCCGATCGGCCTGAAGCGTCTGGACGCCCGTCCGATCGCGACCTTGTCGATCGAAGCGCAGGAGCGGCACGAGCGTCGCGAAAAGGTCTATCGCGACGAATAAACGGGTTCACCGTTGGTGGATCGAAAGGGCGCGGGCGACTGCGCCCTTTCTCGTTTCCGGAGTGCCCCGTTTCCGGAACCCGGTGGCGGGGTCACCCGCCGGTGACGCTCATGTGACGGGCGACGGCGGGGCGATTGTGGTCGCGGTCGATGATGAAGTCGTGGCCTTTCGGCTTCCGCAGGATGGCCTCATCGATCGCAGCCGAGAGATAGGCATCGTCGTCGGAGGCGCGCAAAGCGGTGCGCAGGTCCGCGGCGTCGTTCTGGCCGAGGCACATGTAGAGCGTGCCCGTGCATGTCAGGCGGACACGGTTGCAACTCTCGCAGAAATTATGCGTCATCGGTGTGATGAACCCGAGCCGGCCGCCCGTTTCGGCGACCTCCACGTAGCGCGCCGGGCCGCCTGTCTTGAACGGGATGTCGGTCAGCGTGAACTGCTGTTCCAGATCGCTGCGGAGCTTCGAAAGCGGCAGGTAGCGGTCGGTGCGGTCTTCCTCGATCTCGCCCATCGGCATCGTCTCGATGACCGTCAGGTCCATGTCGCGCTCATGGGCCCAGCGCAGCATGGTCGGGATCTCGTATTCGTTGAAGTCCTTGAGGGCGACCGCATTGAGCTTGACGCGCAGCCCCGCCTTGCGAGCGGCGTCTATGCCCTCCATGACCTTGCCGAGATCACCCCAGCGGGTGATCGCGCGGAACTTGTCGGGATCGAGCGTGTCGAGCGAGACGTTGATGCGCCGCACGCCGCAATCGTAGAGTTCGGCGGCAAAGCGGGCGAGCTGGGAGCCGTTGGTGGTGAGCGTCAGTTCGTCCAGCTGTCCCGTCTCTATATGGCGGCCCAGCGTCCGCACGAGGTGCATGATGTTCTTGCGCACCAGCGGCTCGCCGCCGGTCAGGCGCAGCTTCCGCACGCCCTTGGATATGAAGGCGGAACAGAGGCGGTCCAGTTCCTCGAGGGTCAGCAGGTCCTTCTTCGGCAGGAAATTCATGTTCTCCGCCATGCAATAGGTGCAGCGGAAATCGCAGCGATCGGTCACCGAGACACGCAGATAGGTGACAGCACGACCGAACGGGTCGATCATCGGTGTCGTCTCCGCCGCGAGGGCGCGGGCATTGCCGAGCTGTCCTGCCA
>JAEZHO010000020.1 GCA_023416545.1 Pseudomonadota bacterium | reverse complement strand
CCCGAAGCCATCTGCGCGCGGCTGCGGGCGGCACATGCGCGCGGCGCCCGGCTCGTCTCGCTGTGTTCGGGCGCCTTCGTGCTGGCGGCAACGGGGCTGCTCGACGGCAAGGTGGCGACCACCCACTGGCGCTATGCCGACGCGATGCGCCGGGCGCATCCGATGGTCACCGTGGACGAGGCCTCGCTCTACCGGAGCGCCGACCGCATCCACACGGCGGCCGGAAGTGCGGCCGGCATCGACCTTTTGATCGAGATCGTTCGCCAGGATTTCGGCCCGGTCGCGGCAAACTCGGTGGCGCGGCGGCTGGTCATGCCGGCGCACCGGGCCGGCGGCCAGGTGCAGTTTCTCGAGCGGCCGGTGGCGCTTCGCCCGCGAACGGAGATGGGCCCGCTTCTCGACGAGATCAGGCGCGATCCCGCGGCCGACTGGACCATCGCGGCCATGGCCGATCGCTGCCGGATGAGCCAGCGGACCTTCCTCCGCCGCTTTGCCGAGGCGACGGGAAATGCGCCGGGCGAATGGCTGGTCGGCGAGCGGATCGAGGCGGCAAAGCTCATGCTCTGCGACGGCATTGCCGGGATGGAGGAGATCGCCGCGGCCGTGGGCTTCGGGTCCGCCTACACGCTGCGCCACCACTTCCGTCGCCGGCTCGGCATCAGCCCGACGGAATACCGGGCGCGCTTCATGGCGGAGGGTCAGGCAAGGACGGCCTAGCCTCGATTTTCACGACGGGCCGCCAGCCATCGCGCCAGTGGTGGGTGATAAGGTCGCAATCAGGCCCTGAAGGGGTAAATAGCGGTCAAAATTGCTGTGCAGCGGCGAGGAATCTGGGTGGACTGCCTTCCTCCCGCCTTCGAAACCGCTAAGGTCGCCCGAAATACCAATACCGCGAGCCGACATGTTAGACTTCCAGAACGAACTCCCCCTCCCCGATCCCTTCGAGATCGCCCCCGTCCGACTGACCGTCGATCTTGCGGCACTTGCCGACAACTGGCGGGAGATGGCGAGACGCTCGGGAAGTGCCCGCACGGCCGCCGTCGTCAAGGCCGATGCCTACGGGCTTGGCGTGGAGGACTGCGGCAGCACGCTCTACGAGGCGGGGGCGCGTGATTTCTTCGTCGCCGTCGTACAGGAAGGCGTGACCCTGCGCGCCTACGCGCCCGACGCGCGCATCTTCGTGCTTTCCGGCATCTGGCCGGGACAGGAGCGGATGTTCTTCGAAAACGACCTCGTACCGGTCATCGCGTCGGAGGAACAGCTCGCCTACTGGATGGGCGTGCTTGCGGAATTCGGCGACTATCCTTGCGCGCTCCATGTCGATACCGGCTTCAACCGGCTCGGCCTGCCGTTGCAGGATGCGCTTCATCTCGCCACCGACGTTTCGCGTCCGGCAAGCTTCTCGCCGGTCCTGGTCCTGTCCCATCTGCACAGCGGCGACACGCCGTCGGCGCCCTGCAACAAGGAGCAGCTTACCGCATTCCGGCAGGTGAGCGCCGCCTTCGAGGGGATCGAGGCGAGCCTTTCGGCCTCCGCCGGCATCTTCCTCGGCCCCGACTACCACTTCGACCTGACCCGCCCCGGCATCGCCCTCTACGGCGGCGAGGCGGTCAACGGCATGAAGCCCCTGAGGCCGGTGGCGACCGCCGAAGCGCGGATCATCCAGACCCGCGAGGCAGCGAGCGGATGCACCGTCAGCTACGGGGCGACGCATGCGCTGACCCGTCCGAGCAGGCTGGCGATCGCCTCGGTCGGCTATGCCGACGGATACCTGCGGTCGCTCTCCGGGTCGGGCGTCCCGCTGAGGGCCGGCGGCACACCGGGCGGCTTCGGCCATATCGCCGGACATCGCGTCCCCGTCATCGGGCGCATCACCATGGACCTGACCATCTTCGACGTGACGGAGCTGCCCGAGGGCGCGGTTCACAGCGGCGACTATATCGAGCTTTTCGGTCCGAACATGCCGCTCGACGATGCCGCGCGTGCCGCCGGGACCATCGGCTACGAAATGCTGACGAGCCTCGGCCTGCGCCACGAGCGGCGTTACCTCGACGCGGAATGACCACGGCTCTTGCAAGGCGCCGCCAAGCCGGATACAGGAACGATGTTCCACATTTGTTCCTCATCTCCTCCTTAGGCGTCAGCTGAGCCATGGCCAAACCCAAGACCCAATTCGTCTGCCAGAACTGCGGCACGGTGCACACCCGCTGGGCGGGGAAATGCGAGGGCTGCGGGGAGTGGAACACGATCGTCGAGGAAGATCCCATGGGCGGGATCGGCGGCGGTCCGACGCGGGCGCCGAAAAAAGGGCGTCCGGTCGCACTCACCACCCTTTCCGGCGAGACGGAAGAGGCGCCGCGCATCCATTCCGGAATTTCCGAACTCGACCGCGTCACGGGCGGCGGCTTCGTCCGCGGTTCGGCGGTGCTCGTCGGCGGGGATCCGGGCATCGGCAAGTCTACCCTTCTGATGCAGGCGGCCGCGGCACTGTCGCGGCGCGGGCACCGGATCATCTATGTCTCGGGCGAAGAGGCCGTGGCGCAGGTGCGGCTTCGGGCCCAGCGGCTGGGAGCGGCCGATTCCGACGTGCTGCTGGCCGCCGAGACCAATGTCGAGGACATCCTGGCCACCGTTTCGGAAGGCAAGCGCCCCGACCTCGTCATCATCGATTCGATCCAGACGCTGTGGAGCGACACGGCCGATTCCGCCCCCGGAACGGTCACCCAGGTGCGGACGGGCGTGCAGGCGATGATCCGCTTCGCCAAGCAGACGGGGGCCGCCATGGTGCTCGTCGGCCACGTGACCAAGGAAGGCCAGATCGCCGGGCCGCGCGTGGTCGAGCACATGGTCGATGCCGTTCTCTACTTCGAGGGAGACCGCGGCCACCACTACCGGATCCTGCGGACCGTCAAGAACCGCTTCGGGCCGACGGACGAAATCGGCGTCTTCGAAATGTCCGATATCGGCCTGCGCGAGGTCACCAACCCTTCGGAACTCTTTCTCGGCGAACGGAACGCCAAGTCCCCTGGGGCGGCGGTGTTCGCCGGCATGGAGGGGACGCGGCCGGTGCTGGTGGAGGTGCAGGCGCTCGTTGCGCCCACGTCGCTCGGCACCCCTCGCCGCGCCGTGGTGGGCTGGGATTCGTCGCGGCTTGCGATGATCCTCGCCGTGCTCGAAGCGCATTGCGGGGTGCGTCTCGGGCAGCATGACGTCTATCTCAATGTCGCCGGCGGCTACCGGATCTCGGAGCCCGCCGCGGATATCGCGATCGCCTCGGCGCTCGTCTCGTCGCTCGCCGGAACCGCCCTGCCCTCCGACTGCGTCTATTTCGGCGAGATCAGCCTTTCCGGCGCGGTCCGTCCCGTCTCGCAGACGGCGCAGCGGCTGAAGGAAGCGGAAAAACTGGGCTTTGCGGGAGCGCTGCTGCCGGCGAGTTCGGCGGAGCTTCCCAAGTCGTCCGCCGGTCGCTGGACGGAGATCGAGGACCTTCCCGACCTCGTCAGCCGCATCGCAGGCTCGGCCGCCCGGCTTGCGAAAACGCAAGAGGACGATTGATCTTCCGTTACCCGCACCGCTGTTGTAAGAGACTGCGGAATACGGGGGGCCGTGCCCGCGGCCAAGTCTTGGAGTACATCTTACATGCCCATCACGATCTTTGACGGCATCGTCATCGGCGTTACGCTGTTTTCCGCCGTGCTCGCCATGGTTCGCGGCTTTTCGCGCGAGGTGCTGTCGATCGCAAGCTGGGTCGGCTCGGTCGCTGCGGCCTACTACCTCTACCCGCTGCTCGTGCCCTATGCGCAGAACTACACGACGGACGACCGGATCGCGATCGCCGCTTCCGCCGGCATCATCTTCCTCGTCGCGCTGATCATCAT
>JAEZHO010000461.1 GCA_023416545.1 Pseudomonadota bacterium | reverse complement strand
CGCCTCTACGGCGCCGTCGGATCGCCCGCGTCGGAGGACGATTGGAACCGGATGCTGGAGGGCATGCGCGATCGCATGACCCCCTCCCCGATCGTCTTCGAGTTACTCGACATCATGAAGCGTGTCGATGCCCTGCCGCGCATCGCAAACCCGATGCAGGTCGCGCTGGTGAAGGCGGCCGTCGAAATCCTGCCGCCCTGGGTCCCGGCAAGGCTCGGCATCGATGCCGCATACCGTCTGTCGGGCCGGGAGCGGATCGCCGTCCGGCTCGCCGCGAGCGCCGCGGACCGGCTTCTCCTGAAATCCTCTCCGCCGGTCCAGGCCTGCCGCCGGCTCGGGCTGCCGGACGATTACCTCTACCGGCCATCGCACTGATCACTCTTCGGGCTCCGTCGTGAACATCAGCGGGAAGCCGGCCTCCTTGGCGAGATCGACGGCTTCCTTCGCCTTCGTCTCGGCAATGTCCCTGGCGCAGACGACCACCACGGCCGTCCCCATCCGGTGCGCCGTCAGCATCACCCGGTAGCCGGCCTCCTCGCCCATGCGGAAGACGGCCTTGAGGACCATCACCACGAATTCGCGCGGCGTGTAGTCGTCGTTGACCAGGATGACCTTGTAGAGCTTCGGGCGCTCCAGCTTCGGCATCGTCTTCGGCTTTGGCAGGAGGATCGTGTCGTCCTTCGTCGGCATCTGCACCTCGCAGTGACATAGGATGAACGCCTTGAAGTATGGCACCGGCGCCCGCGGCATTCAACCGCCGGGCGGTCTCGGCCCTTGACCCCCCGGGCCGTTTATCCCATAGCCAACCCAAAGATCGTCTCCAGCAACAGGTATATCTACCGATGGGTTTCAAGTGCGGCATCGTTGGCCTGCCGAATGTCGGCAAGTCGACGCTCTTCAATGCTCTGACCAAGACGGCTGCCGCACAGGCGGCCAACTATCCCTTCTGCACCATCGAGCCGAACACCGGGGAAGTGGCCGTGCCGGATCCGCGCATGCAGAAGCTCGCGGCCATCGCCGGGTCGAAGGAAATCATCCCGACCCGCATCTCCTTCGTCGATATCGCCGGCCTTGTCCGCGGCGCCTCGAAGGGTGAAGGCCTCGGCAACAAGTTCCTCGCCAACATCCGCGAAGTCGACGCAATCATCCACGTCCTGCGCTGCTTCGAGGATACCGACATCACCCACGTCGAAGGTCGCATCGACCCTGTCGGCGACGCGGAGACGATCGAGACCGAGCTGATGCTCGCCGATCTCGAAAGCCTGGAGCGCCGCGTCGAGCAGACCCGCAAGCGCGCCACCGGCAAGGACAAGGAATCACTCGCCCAGCTTCCCGTCATGGAAGCGGTGATCAAGCTCCTGCAGGACGGAAAGCCCGCCCGGCTCCTCCTCAAGACCCTGAGCGCGGAAGAGATCGAGGTCCTCAAGGGCCTCAACCTCCTCACCTCCCACCCGGTGCTTTACGTGTGCAACGTCGCGGAGGCCGATGCCGCCACCGGCAATGCCTACACCGAAGCCGTCGCCGCCATGGCCAAGGAACAGGGCGCCGAATGCGTCATCATTTCCGCGGCCATCGAAGCCGAGGTCGCCCAGCTTCCCGAGGATGAGGCCAGGGAATTCCTGTCGGCGCTCGGCCTCGAGGAGGCCGGCCTCGACCGTCTCATTCGCGCCGGTTACCACCTGCTCGACCTGATCACCTACTTCACCGTCGGCCCCAAGGAAACGCGCGCCTGGACGATCGTGCGCGGTACCAAGGCGCCGCAGGCTGCAGGCGTCATCCATACGGATTTCGAGCGCGGCTTCATCCGTGCCTTCACCATCAGCTATGACGACTACATCGCCTACAAGGGCGAAGTGGGCGCCAAGGAAGCCGGCAAGGGCCGCGACGAAGGCAAGGAATACGTCGTCCACGACGGCGACGTGATCCACTTCCGCTTCAACACCTGAGCAGATCCCGCAGGCGCCGTCGCTTCGCCGGCGCCTGCCTTCCCCCAAGGCCCTCCGCGCTTCTTGAACTTGGCCTCCGCCCCCGCCATTGTGCCCTGCGCAATCGCCAAGAGGAAACCGGATGCCGGAACCAGAATTTCATTTCGAAGACTTCACCCCGGGCCGGGTCTTGCCCCTGGCCGAACGCATCGTCAGTGCCGAGGAGATCGTCGAATTCGCCTCCGAGTTCGACCCCCAGCCCATGCATCTCGACGAGGAAGCCGGCAAGGCGAGCGTCCTGGGCGGGCTCTCGGCCTCAGGCTGGCACACCGGCAGCATGTTCATGCGCATGATGTACGACGGATGGCTGTCGCGCTCCTCCTCGGAGGGGTCGCCCGGCGTCGAGTTCATGGACTGGAAGAAGCCCGTCCTCGCCGGCGATACGCTCTCCGGCCACTCGACGGTGGTCGCGAGCCGTGAACTCCGCTCCCGGCCCGGGATCGGCATCGTCACCTTCCTCCACGTCGTGGAGAACCAGCGCGGCGAGATCGTGATGCGGGGCGAGAACCCGATCATGATGCGCCTTCGCGCTCCGCTCGGAGGACTGGAATGAGACTGATCGAACTCACCCCGCCGGGCAGGAAGGTGATCACCGGAACGATGACCTTTGCAGCCGAGGACATCGTCCGCTTTGCCCGCAAGTACGACCCGCAGCCCTTTCATACCGATCCGGAGGCTGCCCGGCATTCCGTCTTCGGCGGGCTCTGCGCGTCCGGCTGGCACACCTGCGCCGGCTGGATGAAGACCTATATCGCCTACCGGGACGCCGAAATGGCGAGGCTGGAGGCCGAGGGCCTCACGCCCCCGAAGCTCGGCCCCTCGGCAGGCTTCAAGAAGCTGCAGTGGCTGAGGCCCGTCTATGCGGGCGACAGCATCACCTATTCGATCGAACTGGTGAGCAGCCGCCCGCTCGCGTCACGCCCGGGCACATGGCTCAACCTGACGATCAATGACGGCGTCAACCAGAACGGCGACGTCGTCATGCGCTATGACGGCACCGTGCTCGAGTTCGAATAGCTTCTGATCCTTTCGGGGGGCGTCAGTGCCCCTCGAACTCCACCAGCGTCCGCACCTCGACGCCGAGCGCCTCGAGCTTGCGGCGTCCGCCGAGATCCGG
>JAEZHO010000460.1 GCA_023416545.1 Pseudomonadota bacterium | reverse complement strand
GGCAACATTGACTTGGAACGTTTTTGACGCATTATGAAGAAAATAAATTACACCGAGACGGTGAGCGGGTGAACAGAAGACGACGGAAGATCGAGAACCGGGGATAGCGCGGCTGCGGCTGAACAAGACGCCGACCAGCCCGCCAGTTCGGGATTTGCACACAGGAAAACAGAGCCACGGCAGCGGACCGGTTAGTGACGGCCCGAAGGCCGGAGTGTATTCGGAATTAGAGTAAAATGCGCATTTTCACCGCCTCGCTGGCAACCGAAACAAATACCTTCTCCCCCGTCCCGACAGACATGAATGCCTTCAAGGCAGCCTTCTATGCTGCACCGGGCGAGCACCCCGACACTCCGACGCTCTGCTCTTCGGTCGTACCCATCCTGCGCCGCCGCGGACGGGAGGAAGGCTTCACCGTCATCGAGGGCACGTCCTGCTGGGCAGAGCCCGCGGGCCTCATCCAGCGCCGGACCTACGAAACGCTCCGCGACCTGATCCTTTCCGAACTGAAGGCAGCACTGCCAGTCGATGGTGTCGTGCTCGGCCTGCACGGCGCCATGGCCGCCCAGGGCTATGACGATCCGGAAGGCGACCTTCTTTCCCGTGTCCGGGAAATCGTCGGCAAAGAGGTCCTGATCGCGGCGGAGTTCGACCCGCACAGCCATCTGACGGCATTGCGCGTCGCCAATCTCGACATCATGGCCGCCTTCCTCGAGTTCCCCCACACGGATTTCGAGGAGCGGGGCGAGCATGTCGTCGATCTGGCGCTCCGGACATTGCGCGGCGAAATTAAGCCGGTCATTTCCACGTTTGATTGCCGGATGATCACCATCTTCCCGACCAGCCGCGAGCCGATGCGATCGTTTGTGGACCGCCTCAAGGCAATGGAAGGGACAGACGGGATCCTCTCCGCCTCCGTCATCCACGGTTTCATGGCGGGTGACCTGCCCGACATGGGTACACGCATCGTCGTCGTAACCGACAACGACAAGGCAAAGGGCGACGCCACGGCCGCCCGGTTGGGACGCGAGCTTTATGCCCTGCGCAAGACGACGGCCATGCCGATGTTCGATACCGAGGCAGGCCTGGATCATGCGGTGGCGATCCGCACCGCCCAGTCGCAAAAGCCGGTCACGATCGCCGACATCTGGGACAATCCCGGCGGCGGCGTGGCGGGCGACGCGACGCACATCCTGCGCCGGATGATGGAACGCGGCATGGATGATTTCGCCGTGGCGACCATATGGGATCCGATCGCCGTCAGCTTCTGCCATGCGGCGGGGGAGGGAGCGCAGCTCGATCTGCGCCTCGGCGGAAAGTCGGCCCCTGAGGGTGGCGATCCACTCGACCTCAGGATCACTGTCGAAAAGGTATTCGACGCCGGATCGCAGAGCTTCCGCAACAGCCGGGTAACGCTCGGCAGCACAGCCGTCGTGCGCCCGGTCGGCACCAATATCGACATCGTGCTGATCACCAGCCGCACGCAGACCTACGAGCCCGACATCTTCACCAACCAGGGCGTCGACGTCTCCGGGAAGGCTTATCTGCTGATCAAGTCGACCAACCACTTCTATGCGGGCTTCCAGCCGATCTCATCCGAGATCGTCTATATCGCCGCGCCGACCTCCTATCCCACCGACCCGGCGACGACGCCTTACCGAAAGGCGAGCCTCGAGCTTTGGCCACGCGTCGCCGATCCGCTGGGACTGGACCATGCCTGAACTTCTGGTCGGAAGGAAAGCCGGCCGGAACTGAAGAACCACTTGATGCAACGAAGGGGAGTTACCATGAAAAAGAGTGCACTTGTTCTAATGACCGCGGCAGCGCTAGCCGGTACCAGCAGCCTGGCCCTGGCACAGGCGAGCGAAGGCGTATTGACGGTGGCAACGATCGGCGAACCGCCGACGCTGGACGTCATGCAGACGCCCACCGATATCGTCCTCACCATCGACCAGCACATCTTCGAGACGCTTTACACCTATGATGCGCAGTGGAAGTCCGTACCGCTACTGGCAGCCGGTATGCCGGAGCTTTCCGAAGATGGCCTCACCTACCGCATCCCGCTGCGTGAAGGGGTGACCTTCCACGATGGCAGCAGCTTCGACGCCAAGGACGTGACCGCGTCGCTGACGCGCTGGATGGCGATCAACTCCAAGGGCAAGCAGGTCGCGGAAATCGTCGAGAACATCACGGAAGACGGCGACAATGCCGTCGTGATCAAGCTGAAGTCGCGTTACGCGCCCCTGCTCGCCACGCTGTCGCAGGCTTCGGTCATCATGCCGTCCGAAAAGATCGCCGACACGCTGACCGAATTCGTCGGCACCGGCCCCTATGCGCTGAAGGAGCGGAAGCCCGACCAGTACACGCAGCTCGTCCGTTTCGAGGATTACAAGTCTCCGGAAGGCGAAGTCAGCAACTACGCCGGCAAGCGCGAAGCGATCGCCAAGGAAATCCGCTTCGTTCCCGTCCCCGACGCCAATACCCGCGTCGAAGGCCTGATCTCCGGACAGTTCGACTACGCCGATGCGCTTCCCGTGAGCGCCTATGAGCGGGTCGAGCTGAGCGGCAAGGCCAAGCCGGTGATCTTCAAGGATGCCGGCTGGGCGTCGATGAACATGAACATGAAGGAAGGCCTTCTCGTTAAGAAGGAATTCCGCCAGGCCGTACAGGCTGCGCTCAACCCGAACGACATGATGCTGGCCGCCTTCTCCGATGATCGCTTCTTCAGCGTCGACGCCTCGATATTCCCGGAAAGCTCCTTCTGGCACACCGAAGCCGGCGTCGAGCGCTACGGCGAAGGCGATCCGGAAGCGGCCGCCAAGCTTCTGGAAGAGGGTGGCTATGACGGCACGCCCCTGCGCCTCATGACCAGCCGCCAGTACGAATTCCACTACAAGATCGGCGAAGTTGCCAAGGCCTACCTCGAAGCCGCGGGCTTCAAGGTCGACCTGCAGGTGGTCGACTGGGCAACGCTCACGACCCGTCGCGCCGATCCGAAGGAATGGGACATCTTCATCACCCACTCGAACTTCCCGGGCGATCCGACGACCATCAACACCATCACGGACAGCTATCCGGGCTGGTATGTGTCCGAGCAGAAGGCCAAGGCGGTCGCGACCTACATGGACGCCACGACCGACGACGCCAAGAAGCAGGCATGGGAAGGCATCCAGACCGTCATCTACGATGACGCGCCGCTCTACAAGGTCGGCAACTTCAACGCAGTTTCCGGTCTCGCCGATGGCATTGAAGGCTATGAGCCCACCTACTGGCCGCATTTCTGGAACGTAAGCCCGAAGAAGTAAGGACCGAACCATGGCAAGGGTCGCACAGGCACTGTTGAAACGGCTGGGAGGCATGGCAATCGTGCTCGCCCTGGTCGTGACGGTGGTCTTCATCATCGTTCGCGTCACGCCCGGCGATCCTGCCGCCGTCATGCTGGGGTCGGATGCGACCCCGGAAGACATCGCGCAACTGCGCACCCGCCTGGGGCTCGATGCGCCGCTCCTCCTGCAGTATGGCCAGTTCGTCCTGGGCATATTGCAGGGCGACCTTGGTCAGTCGATCTTCCTCAATCAGCCCGTGACCACGGCCCTTGCCGCACGGGCTGAGCCGACCTTCTTTCTCACCCTGTTCTCCATCCTGATCGCCGTCGCGATTGCTCTGCCGGTCGGAATCCTGTCCGCCGTCAAGCGCGGCACGATCTTCGACCAGATCGTCGTGACGCTCACCATGGTGGCGGCGAGCATCCCGAGCTTCTGGCTCGGCCTGCTGCTGATCCAGGTGTTTGCGGTCAGCCAGGGCTGGTTTCCCGCCTCCGGTTACGGCGGGCCCGACACGCCGCTCCTCGAACGGCTGCACCATCTCGTTCTCCCGGCCGTCGCCCTCGGCATCGTCAATTCCGCGCTGATCACGCGCTTCACCCGCGCCGCCATGCTCGACGTCCTCGGCGACGACTATGTCCGTACCGCACGGGCGAAGGGCGCCGGCGAAGGTCGCGTAATCCTGAAGCACGCCCTGAAGAACGCGCTGATCCCGATCATCACCGTCATTGGCCTGTCGGTCGCCATGCTCGTAGCGGGCGCGGTCGTCACGGAAACCGTCTTCGGCCTGCCCGGCATTGGCAACCTCGTCGTCTCCGCGGTGCTGAGACGCGATTATCCGGTGATCCAGGGAGCCCTGCTCGTCGTGGCCGCCATCTATGTGCTCATCAATTTCGTTGTAGACATGCTCTATATCCTCGTCGATCCGCGGGTGCGCCAATGACCACCATGGCCTCCGTCTCCATGCCCCTGGCATCCAGTCTTCGCCGCCTTTTCGGCAACCGTACCATCCTCGTCGGCGCCATCATCCTCGCGCTTGTTCTCCTGGCCGCCCTTCTCGC
Organism: Pseudomonadota bacterium; assembly: GCA_023416545.1. Classification (GTDB taxonomy): domain Bacteria; phylum Pseudomonadota; class Alphaproteobacteria; order Rhizobiales; family Rhizobiaceae; genus Neorhizobium. Next base: position 246 of record JAEZHO010000460.1, on the reverse strand, counting down.
GCCCTGGGTGGCGCCCTACGCGCCGAACAAGCTCTCGATCGTCAACAAGCTCCAGCCCCCGTCGATGGCGCACTTCTTCGGCACGGACGAATTCGGACGCGATATCTTCTCCCGCGCCGTCTTTGCCGGGCGGATCTCGCTGCTCGTCAGCCTGGGGGTCGTCCTCATCTCCACCGTGCTCGGCGTGATCCTCGGAGTGGCCGCCGGCTTCTTCCGACGCCTCGACGCACCGATCTCCCGCCTGCT
>JAEZHO010000400.1 GCA_023416545.1 Pseudomonadota bacterium | reverse complement strand
TGCCTCCGGACGGGTGGTGGAATTCACCCGCTCGCTCTATCGCGGTGACACCTACGACTTCGTGGCCGAACTGACCCTGGGGGACTGACATGCAGACGCATATGCGGCGCGAGATCGACGAGATACCCGAGGCGGTCGCCAGGCTGCTGGAGAGATCGGCGGGCGATCTTGCCCGGGCCGGCAAGGCCCTGCGGGAGCGTGACCCGGCCTTCCTCGTGACCATTGCCCGCGGCTCCTCCGACCACGCGGCGACATATATCAAGTACGCGATCGAGCTTACGACCGGACGCCCGGTCGCCTCGCTCGGACCCTCGCTTGCGTCGATCTATCACGCGCCGATGAAGCTCGCGGGCAGCGCCGCGATCACCGTCTCGCAATCAGGCAAGAGCCCCGACATCGTCGCAATGGCCGAGGCGGCCGCGGAGGCGGGAGCGCTCACGCTTGCTCTTACCAATACGGCCGGCTCGCCGATGGCGCTCGCCGCTTCTCATGCGATCGATATAGAGGCGGGCCCGGAAGTCGCGGTGGCGGCAACCAAATCCTACTTCAACTCGATCGTGGCGGGTCTTGCGATCCTCGCCGAATGGCTGGACGATGCGGACCTGCGGCGGGCTCTGCGAGACCTTCCCGAGATCACCGCCCGCGCGGTCGCGGTCGAATGGACCGATCTTACCGGCCAGCTGGGCGACGCGGATTCGCTCTTCATGCTCGGACGCGGCCCGGCGCTTGCGATCGCCAGCGAAGCCGCGCTTAAATTCAAGGAAACCTCCAACATGCACGCGGAGGCCTATTCCTCGGCGGAAGTCCTGCACGGACCGGTGGCGCTCGTCGATCATCGCTTTCCGATCATCGCCTTCGCTGCCCGCGATGCCGCCGAGAGTTCGGTGGCGGGGATCGCGGACGATCTCGCCGGCAAGGGGGCGTTGGCCTTCGCGACCTCGACGCGCGCCGCAAAGGCCGCGACGCTGCCGTTCATCCCCACCGGCCATCCGCTGACAGACGCACTCTGCCTCATCCTGCCCTTCTACGGCTTCGTGGAAGCCTGGTCGCGCGCCCGCGGCTACGATCCGGACAGGCCGGCGGCGCTCAAGAAAGTGACGGAAACGAAATGACTCCAAAGGCCATCCGAGGCGCCCGCATCTTCGACGGCGAGACCTGGCACGAGCGCTCCGCGCTTCTGCTCTCCGGCGGGCGCGTCGAAGCCATCGTTGCGGATACCGGGATTCCTGCCGGGTCGGAGATCGTCGACGCGGCCGGCGGGCTGATCGTCCCCGGTTTCGTCGACCTCCAGGTCAATGGCGGCGGCGGTGTCATGCTCAACGACGCGCCGACGGTCGCGGGGTTGCGGACCATCTGCTCCGCCCATGCGCGCTTCGGCACGACCGCGCTCCTGCCTACGCTGATCACCGACACGCCGGAGACGACCGCAGCCGTCATCGCCGCAGGACGGCAGGCCATCGACGCGAGCCTTCCGGGATTTCTCGGGCTGCATCTGGAAGGCCCCCACCTTTCGCTCGGCCGCAAGGGAGCACACGACCCATCGCTGATCCGTCCGATGGAACAGGCCGACCTCGAGCTTCTCCTCTCCTGCCGCGGCGCCTTCCCGGCAATGATGATCACCGTGGCGCCGGAGAACGCGACCGAAGCGCAGGTCTCGTGCCTGGCGGAAGCCGGTTTCGTCGTCAGTCTCGGGCATACGGACGCGGCATTCGAGACGGCCCTGCGCTACGCGGAGGCCGGGGCTCGCACGGTCACGCATCTCTTCAACGCCATGAGCCCGCTCGGCCACCGCGAACCCGGTGTGGTCGGCGCCGCGCTGAATGTCGGCGGCCTGCATGCCGGGCTGATCGCCGACGGCATCCACGTCCATCCCGCCGCCATGGCGATCGCGATAAAGGCAAAACAGGGTCCGGGCCGCATCTTCGTCGTCACCGACGCCATGTCGCCGATCGGCACCGACCTCACGAGCTTCACCTTGAACGGTCGCGAAATCCTGAGGCGCGACGGGCGGCTGACGCTCGCCGACGGGACGCTCGCCGGCGCGGATATCGACATGCTGGCCTCGGTCCGTCTCCTGCATGGGACGCTCGGCCTTGCGATCGAGGAGGTGCTGCGAATGGTGTCCGCCTATCCGGCGGAGGCGGCAGGGGTCGCCGACCGCAAGGGCCGGCTTGCGCCCGGCCTGGATGCGGATTTCGTGGCCCTGACGGACGACCTCCGGATGAAGAGCACCTGGATCGGCGGGTCCTGCGTCTATTCGGAATGATCCTTGAGGGGAAACCTGATCCGGACGCACAGCCCGTGCCCGCCCGGCCCGTCCATAAGTTCGAGCCGGCCATGATGGAGTTCGGCGATCTCCTCGACGATCGGCAGGCCGAGGCCCGAGCCGGATGAATCGGCACGCGTGCCGCGGTCGAAACGCTGCATGACGGTGCTTCGCCGCTCCACGGGTATGCCCGGCCCGTTATCCTCAACCTCCAGGATGGCTTCCTGCCCCTCCCTCCTGATGCGGACCGTCATGTCCGCGCCCCGACCCGCATAAAGGAGCCCGTTGGCGAGAAGGTTCTTCAGCAGTTCTCCGAGGAGCATGGGCTCGCCTGCTATCGTCACCGTCCCGGCGCCCTCGTAGCCCAGATCGATACCGGCCTCGGCGGCGAGCGGCACGTGGTCGGCGGTCAGGCCCTGGGCCAGCGCCGACAGATCCACGTCCCTGAAGGAGGTCGAGCGCGTCGCGGCGTCGATCTTCGCCATCAGGAGCAGCTGGGCAAGCAGCCGCTCGCCGTCGGCGACCGCCAGATCGGCCTTGCGGACCGCGGCCCGGGCCGTCTCGATGTCGCCGGCCCGCGACGCGAGCGCGAGTTGCGTGCGGATGATGGCAAGCGGCGTGCGCAGCTGGTGGCTGGCATTCCCCGTGAAGTGCCGCAGGGCCTCGAGCGCCGATTCCAGCCGCACCATGAACGAGTTGACGGTGTCGACGAGGCTCTGGACCTCGCTCGGGACGCGCTCCACGATCGGGTGAAGGTCATCGGGGCTGCGCTCGGCGATCGCCTCGCTGAACCGGTAGAGCGGCCGAAGCGAGATGGTGACCGCGATCCAGACGATCACCGCGGCGCCGATGATCATGAACAGCAGCCGGGCCGCGGACCGGAACAGGATGGTCCGCATCAACTGCTGGCGGGCCATGGTCGTTTCGGCCACCGTGACGTTGAAGGGCACGGAATCGATGCCCGTCGAAGCGGAGCGTGCCAGCACCGCCACCCGGATGGGCTCGCCCCGGAACGTGGCGTCCTCGAAGGCGGCGGCCTGTCCCTCCGCGCGCGGGATGGACGGCAGGTTCTGGTAGCCCGTGATGAAGGTCCCGGGCGGCCCGTCGACCCGGTAGAAGACGCGGTCCTGCGCCGCCGATGTCAGCATTTCGAGGGCGACATAGGGGATGTCGACCTCCAGCCTGCCGTCCTCCGAGACCACGACGCGCTCGGCGATCGCCAGTGCCGAGCCCATCAGGACGCGGTCGGAGACCTCGTCCGCGGTCTTTTCGGCCTCGCGCCAGGTATCCGCGAGCGCCAGGGCCCCGAGGACCGCGGTGGCAAGGAGCAGCCAGGCGAGCAGCCGGCGTCGCAGGGAATAGGGATGGCTCATGGGTTGGGGGCCATGCTTTCGAGATAGTAGCCGATCCCGCGCGCGGTCCGGACGGTCAGCCCGTGCGGAGCGAGCCGCCGGCGCAACCGGCTGACATACTGCTCGATGGCATTGGCCGAGAGGTCCTCGTCGAAGCCGGTAAGCGACCTGACGATCGCATCCTTGGAGACCACCTTTCCCGACCGCAGGAACAGGAGTTCCAGAAGCGCGACCTCGCGGGCCGGGATATCGAGCGGGACACCCGCGCTCGTGAATGTCCGCGAGGTGAGGTCCAGCGTCACGCCGCCGAACTGGACGACGGAACTCCTCAGCCCCGCGTGCCGGCGAAGCAGCATGCGGATCCGCGCCTCGAACTCGGAAATGTCGAAGGGCTTGATCATGTAGTCGTCGGCGCCGAGATCAAGCCCGCGGACGCGCTCCTCCGGCGCGCCCCGTGCCGTGAGGATCATCACCGCCGCCTTGTTCTGCCTGGATCGCATCGAGCGCAGGACGTCGAGACCGTCCATTTCCGGCAGGTTCAGATCGAGGATGACGAGATCATAGGCCTCGGCAGCCGCGACCGCCTCCGCCGAGGCGCCGTCAGCCACCACGTCGACGGCATAGCCGCTGCCGCGCAGGAGCGTCGACAGGCCCTCGGCCAGCGCCTGATTGTCTTCCACCAGAAGAATTCGCACCTTGTCCCCCTCTGGACGCAGATTATCGCCTGCGATGCCGGTTGTCACGGAAGCCGGCGCGGGATCGCCGACTTGTGCTGCGGCGCCCGCCGGTGCATGGTCGAGGGATGAGGCCGTTCTTCATCCTCCCGCTGCTTTTCTCCCTGCTGCCCAGCTCCGCCTCCGCCGCGACCACGTTCTTTCCCGCGCTCTCCGGGGCCGCGGATGCACCGGTGCTGGTTGTTTACTCCTCGCTCGACGAGCCGCTGGCGCGGCCGATGATCGCAGGTTTCCAGGCGGCCAATCCGGACGTCGCCATCCGTTACGAAGACATGCTGACGGGCGAGATCTACGACCGGATCGTGCAGGAGACGGATGCCGGGCAGAAGACCGCCGATTTCGCCTTCTCGTCGGCCATGGACCTGCAGGTGAAGCTTGCCAATGACGGCTACGCGCAGCGCAGCGAACTACCGATGAGCGAGCGCTGGCCGGGATGGGCGAACTGGCGGGACACCGCCTACGCCCTGACCTTCGAACCGGCCGTCTTCGTCTATCACAAGCCGAGCTTCAAGGATCAGCCGCCACCCTCCACCCGCGCCGAACTGATAGCGCTCCTGTCGCAGCACGGCGACGACTACTATGGCCGGATCGGTACCTACGACATCGAGCGGTCGGGCGTCGGCTTTCTGTTCATGTCGCGCGACCAGGAACAGTTCGGCGACATCTGGTCGGTGATCCAGGCGATGGGGGCGGCCGGAGTGAAGCTTTACTCGACGAGCCAGGCGATCCTCGAGCGCGTCGCCGACGGGCGTTTCGCGCTCGGCTACAACATCCTCGGCTCCTACGCGGCCGACTGGGCCTCGCGGCATCCGGACGTCGGCATCGTTCTTCCCAAGGATTACACCGTCGTCATGTCCCGCATCGGCCTCGTGCCGCAGGCTGCCGCATCGCCCGAGCTCGGCCGCCGCTACCTGTCGTTCTTCATGTCGCGGCAGGGCCAGACGATCATGGCGCGGGAACTGCAGATCCCGGCCGTCAGCCCGGAAGTCTCCGGCAACAATACCGCGACCACCATGCGCGAGATGCTGGGCGGGCAGCTGAAACCGGTGCCGGTCAGTCTCGGATTGATGGTCTACCTGGACCAGGTGAAGCGGGCGCGGCTGATCTCGCGATGGAACGAGGTGCTGCGGCTGCAGTGACTTGTGACTTGTGACTGGTGACTGGCCTCTTGCCAATTGCGAACGGGAGGCGAAATGTCAGGTAGATGTCAGCTTGATGTGAAATCGCTTACGGCGTTCCACGCTCCTGGAGGGGAGTGTCGATGTGGATGGGAGGAGCGCCCCGCGGCATCTGCCGCGGCTTGTTGTCCTTCCTTCCCAAACAGGATCATGCGCCGGAGTGCGCACTTTGGAGGACAGACCCTTGAAACAATACGTTCTTGCTTCGATTCTCGCCGGAGCACTCGCGCTGCCGGCCGCGGCCGCCGATTACACGATCATGGCGCCCGCAGCGCCCGGCGGCGGCTGGGACCAGACAGCCCGCTCGCTGCAGACCGCTCTTCAGGAAGAAGGGATTTCTTCCAACGTGCAGGTCGTCAACGTTCCCGGCGCCGGCGGCACGATCGGCCTCGCGCAGTTCGCCAGCCAGCAGAAGGGTAACCCGAACGCCCTGATCGTCGGCGGCTATGTCATGGTCGGCGCCATCCTGACGAACCAGTCGCCCGTCACCCTGAAGGACGTCACGCCGATCGCGCGCCTGACCGGCGAATACGAAGCCATCGTCGTTCCGGCGTCTTCCGACATCCAGTCGATCGACCAGCTCGTCGAGAAGCTCAAGGCGGATCCGGGTTCGGTTTCCTGGGCAGGCGGCTCTGCCGGCGGCACCGACCATATCGCCGTCGGGCTTCTCGCCAAGGCGGCCGGCGTCGATCCCACCAA
>JAEZHO010000396.1 GCA_023416545.1 Pseudomonadota bacterium | reverse complement strand
CGAAGTTCACCGAGGTCGGCTATGTCGGCCGTGACGTGGAGCAGATCATTCGCGACCTCGTCGAGGTCGGCATCGGCCTGGTGCGCGAGAAGAAGCGCGCCGAGGTGCAGGCCAAGGCGCACATGAGCGCCGAGGAACGCGTTCTCGAGGCACTCGTCGGCTCCACCGCCTCGCCGGCGACCCGCGCGAGTTTCCGCAAGAAGCTCCGGAGCGGCGAGCTGGATGACAAGGAAATCGAGATCGAGGTATCGGACACCGGTTCCGGCATGCCCGGTTTCGACATTCCCGGCATGCCCGGAGCCAATATCGGCGTCCTCAACCTTTCCGAAATGTTCGGCAAGGCGCTGGGCGGCCGCACCAAGAAGGTACGCACCACCGTTTCCAAGTCCTATGCGGAACTCATCCGTGACGAGTCCGACAAGCTGATCGACAACGAGGTGATCCAGCGCGAGGCCGTACGCTCGGTCGAAAATGACGGCATCGTCTTCCTCGACGAGATCGACAAGATCGCCGCGCGCGATGGCGGCCTGGGTGCCGGCGTCTCGCGCGAAGGCGTTCAGCGCGACCTCCTGCCGCTGGTCGAGGGCACGACGGTTGCGACCAAGTACGGCCCGGTGAAGACCGATCATATCCTCTTCATCGCCTCCGGCGCCTTCCATGTGGCCAAGCCCTCGGATCTCCTGCCGGAACTGCAGGGCCGCCTGCCGATCCGCGTCGAGCTGCGTCCGCTCACCAAGGAGGACTTCCGCCGCATCCTCACCGAGACGGAGGCAAGCCTGATCCGCCAGTACAAGGCGCTGATGGAAACCGAGCAGCTCAGCCTGGACTTCACCGAGGATGCCATCGACGCCCTGGCCGACGTCGCGGTCCATCTGAACTCGTCGGTCGAGAATATCGGCGCCCGTCGCCTGCAGACGGTGATGGAGCGGGTTCTGGACGATATCTCGTTCAATGCTCCGGACAGGGCGGGCAATACGGTGATGATCGACGCCGATTACGTGCGCGAGCACGTCGGTGATCTGGCCGCCGATACGGATCTGTCGCGCTATATCCTGTAGCGCGACAGCAACGCCGCCGAAGGTCTTAGTGCAATTGACGTCAAGTTGATGTACATCGCATCGACATGGCCCCGCCCGATCGCCTAAGGGTGGCGTCAACTCCGATGAAGAGCGCGAGTCGGGCTCGCCTGTCCTGACGACATGGCCAGCCACGACTGCGCGAGTCCGCAGGTCCGACATCTTGAAGCGACTTCTACTGGCATTTGCACTGGCGTTGAGCAGCATACCGGCGGCCGATGCCGGGGGACTCCGTGCGGTCCCGGAAGGCAACCGACATGTCGAGCAGCCGAAGGTGCCGGGCGCCTCGGTCCGCCGCACCCAGGCAGGCCGCACGACCTTCAACGTCAAATATGAAAAGATACGGGACCTGCTGGCGAGCGATCGCGCGCTGGTCGGAAAGATCAAGGCGACTGCGGCGGACTATCGTCTCGACCCGATCCACATGATCGGTGCCATCGTTGGCGAGCACACCTATAATGTCGATGCCTATGACCGGCTGCAGTCCTATTACATCAAGGCGGCCGCCTATGCCGGAGACCGCTTCCGGTTCGGGCACGGCGATGAATCGGTCAGCGAATTCGTTGCCCGCCCGCAGTTCCGTCAATGCGAGGGCAGGGCGGACTCCTACGGCCTGTGGACCTGCCGCGAGGCCGTTTGGGAAAAGGAATTCCGCGGCCGGACGGTCGGCGGGATCGCCTTCCCGAACAATCGTTTCAGCGCGGTATTCTTCCAGCCCTTCTATGCCGGCCAGACCTTCGGCCTCGGCCAGGTCAATCCGCTGACGGCGCTGATGCTGTCCGATATGGTGGCGAAGACATCCGGTTATCCGAGGCTCGACGAGAACAAGGCGGCGGCGGTCTACGAGGCGATCATGGACCCCGACAAGTCGCTGGCCTACATGGCCGCCGCGATCCGCAGGTCCATCGACGATTACGCCTCGATCGCCGGCGTCGATATCTCCACCAATCCGGGGATCACGGCGACGCTCTACAATACCGGCGGCTCGGCGCAACGGGCTGCCGCTCTGAAGGCAAGGGGCGGATTGCCGGAGGAGAACTATTACGGCTGGCTGGTCAACGACAGGCTCGAAGAGTTGAAATCGCTGCTCTGAAGGCTGATATTTCCTGTTTGCCACAAGCAACAGGAGGGCTTCGTTGGATATCCGCCCCGAGCCGTTCGTCCCCCCGGCACCCATCCCCCGCACCGTCGCACCGTCCCGGCTGGAGATCATCCGGACCGTGCTGGACAACCCTCTCGAACTGTGGGGGGAGCCCTCCTACACGCTGCCGTGGATCGAGACGAAGTTCCTCAAGGAACGGACGATCATCGTCAACGATCCGGGCCTGATCCGCCATGTGCTGGTCGATAACGCCGCCAATTACGAAATGTCGGAAATCCGCCAGCTCATCCTGCGGCCGATCCTGAGGGACGGATTGCTGACGGCCGAAGGACCCGTCTGGAAGCGGTCGCGCAAGGCGATGGCGCCGGTCTTCACGCCGAGGCATGCCAGGGGTTTTGCGGATCAGATGCTTCGCAAGTCGGAAGACTATGCCGAGAAGTACGCGTCGGTCGGGGAAGAGGGCCAGGTGTTCGACATCTCCGTCGACATGACGGAGATCACCTTCAACATCCTGTCGGAGACGCTTTTTTCCGGCGAGATCGTCACCGAGAGCGGCGACTTCTCCGAAGACGTCGACAGCCTGCTTCACCGCATGGGTCGGGTCGATCCGATGGACCTCCTGAGGGCGCCGTCCTGGGTGCCTAGGATCACCCGGATCGGGGGCAAGCGGGTTCTCGGGAAGTTCCGGGAGATCGTCGCGAATACCATGGCGCTTCGCCTCAGGAAGATGAGCGAGGATCCCGATCATGTGCCGCAGGATTTCCTGACCCTCCTGCTCGAACTTGCCGGCCCCGACGGCCTCACGATGGAGGAGATCGAGGACAATATACTCACCTTCATCGGCGCCGGCCACGAGACGACCGCGAGGGCGCTCGCCTGGACCCTCTATTGCGTCGCCAACAGCCCGCATGTTCGCGAGCGCATGGAGGGGGAGATCGACGAAGTGTTTCGCTCGGGCGCCGACCCTGTCGAATGGCTCGAGCGGATGCCGATGGTGAAGGCCGCCTTCGAGGAGACGCTGCGCCTCTATCCTCCGGCTCCGTCGCTGAACCGTGCGGCCATCGCCGACGACCGGTGGACGGCGCCGGACGGAAAGACGGTAAGGATCGATGCCGGCGTGACGGTTCTCATCATGCCCTGGACCCTCCACCGGCACGAACTTTACTGGGATAATCCGAGGGCCTTCGCGCCGGAGCGCTTCCTGCCTGAAAACCGCGCCGCGATCGGCCGCTTCCAGTACCTGCCCTTCGGCGCCGGGCCCAGGGTCTGCATCGGCGCGACATTCGCGATGCAGGAGGCGGTCATCGCGCTTGCGGTCCTGATGGGGCGCTATCGTTTCGACGTGACGCCCGGCACCAGGCCGTGGCCCGTCCAGAAGCTCACCACCCAGCCGCGCGACGGTCTTCCGATGCGCGTCAGCCGGCGCGTTCGCCCATAGGCGCATTGACAGCGGCGGCGGCCCGGGCAAATTGGCACCCGATAATCGCGAAGGAGGAAGCCTGAATGGCACGCATCGACAAGAACGGGCTCGCAATCGACAAGAAGCTGCATGATTTCCTCGTGCAGGAAGCGATCCCGGGCACCGGCGTGGATGCGGAACGTTTCTTCTCCCAGTTCGCGCAGATGGTCCACGAGCTGGCGCCCAAGAACCGGGCGCTGCTCGCCAAGCGCGACGAGCTGCAGGAAAAGCTGGACGCGTGGTATCGGGAGAACGGCGCACCGAGCGATCTTTCCGCCTATGAGACCTTCCTGCGCGAGATCGATTATCTCCTGCCGGAAGGTCCGGCCTTCAGCGTCTCGACGGACAATGTCGATCCTGAAATTGCCGAGATCGCCGGGCCGCAACTGGTGGTTCCGGTGATGAACGCCCGCTACGCGCTGAATGCGGCGAATGCTCGCTGGGGCTCGCTTTACGACGCCCTCTACGGCACCGATGCCATTCCGGAGACCGATGGCGCCGAAAAGGGCGGGGGCTACAATCCGGTCCGCGGTGCAAAGGTCATCGCCTGGGCAAGGTCCTTCCTCGACCAGTCCGTGCCGCTCTCCGGCGCAAGCTGGAGCGACGTGACCGGGTTGGTCGTGACGTCAGGCAGGCTGACGGCGGCCGGTCCGGAAGGGCGTACCGCCGAACTCGCCGACCCCTCCCAGTTCGTCGGCTATACCGGAGAGCCGTCACAGCCCCGGAGCCTGATTCTGCGCCGCAACAACCTGCATATCCAGGTGCTGATCGACCCGTCGACGGCGATCGGCAAGGACGATCCGGCACGGATCTCCGACGTCCGGCTGGAATCGGCGATCACCACGATCATGGACTGCGAGGATTCGGTCGCAGCCGTCGATGCCGAGGACAAGGTTCTGGTCTACGGCAACTGGCTCGGCCTGATGAAGGGCGATCTGCAGGAGGAGGTCAGCAAGGGCGGCAGGACGTTCGTCCGCAAGCTGGAGCCGGACCTTGCCTTCACGGCGGCGGACGGCAGCGCGGCAAGCCTCAAGGGCAGGTCGCTGATGCTGGTGCGCAATGTCGGCCACCTGATGACCAATCCCGCCATCCTCGACCAGGAAGGCCGCGAGGTCCCGGAAGGCATCATGGATGCCATGGTGACGGGCCTGATCGCCCTCCACGACATCGGCGAGAACGGACGGCGGCAGAATTCCCGCCGCGGCTCCATGTACGTCGTGAAGCCGAAGATGCACGGCCCGGAGGAAGTGGCCTTCGCCTGCGAGATCTTCGCGCGCGTCGAGGAAGCACTCGGCATGCCCGCCAACACGATCAAGATGGGCATCATGGACGAGGAGCGCCGCACGACGGTGAACCTCAAGGAATGCATCCGCGCTGCCCGCGAGCGAGTGGTGTTCATCAACACCGGCTTCCTCGACCGCACCGGCGACGAGATCCACACATCCATGGAAGCCGGCCCGATGATCCGCAAGGGCGACATGAAGCAGGCTCCGTGGATCGGCGCCTATGAAAACTGGAACGTCGATATCGGGCTCGAATGCGGGCTCTCGGGCCATGCACAGATCGGCAAGGGCATGTGGGCCATGCCGGACCTGATGGCCGCCATGCTGGAGCAGAAGATCGCCCATCCGAAGGCCGGCGCCAACACCGCCTGGGTCCCGTCCCCGACGGCCGCGACACTGCACGCAACGCACTATCACAAGATCAACGTGGCGGAGGTCCAGGCAGGGCTGAAGAGCCGGAGCCGCGCGAAGCTCTCCGACATCCTCTCGGTACCCGTCGTCACCCGTCCGAACTGGACGCCGGAGGAAATCCAGCGCGAGCTGGACAACAACGCCCAGGGCATTCTGGGCTACGTCGTCCGCTGGATCGACCAGGGCGTCGGCTGCTCCAAGGTCCCCGACATCAACAATGTCGGGTTGATGGAAGACCGCGCGACGCTGCGCATCTCGGCCCAGCACATGGCCAACTGGCTGCATCACAAGGTGGTGGACGACGAGCAGGTCGTGGAGACGATGAAGCGAATGGCCGCGGTCGTCGATGGCCAGAACGCCGGCGATCCCCTCTATAGGCCCATGGCGCTGGACTTCGATGCCTCCATCGCCTTCCAGGCCGCGCTGGACCTCGTGCTGAAGGGCCGCGAGCAGCCGAACGGCTATACCGAACCGGTGCTGCACCGCCGCCGCCTTGAGCTGAAGGCGAAACTGCAGGGATGAAACGAAAGAGGCCGCCGGATCGCTCCGGCGGCCTCTTCGATCAGGGGCGTGTCGCTTCGTCACTGGATGACGACGACCTTGGCGTTCCGGCCCGGCCGGACGCGCGTGTAGAGGTCGATGATGTCCTGGTTCATCAGGCGGATGCAGCCGGACGAGGCTGCCGTGCCGATCGAGGACCATTCCGGCGTGCCGTGCAGGCGGAAGAGGGTATCCTGGCCCTTCTCGTTGAAGAGATAGAGCGCCCGCGCACCGAGCGGATTCCTGAGGCCCGGTCCCATGCCGGTCTCCACATAGCGTGCGACATCCGGCTTGCGCTCGGCCATTTCCTTCGGCGGATGCCAGGTCGGCCATTCCTGCTTCCAGGCGACATAGGCCTCTCCCGACCAGGAGAAGCCCTGCTTTCCGACGCCGATCCCGT
>JAEZHO010000329.1 GCA_023416545.1 Pseudomonadota bacterium | reverse complement strand
CTGCACTACTTCCTTGCGGTCAAGTCCGTGACGCTCGTCCCCTTCGTCCACATCGCGCTCATCGTCCTCCTGCTTTTCTACCGGCCCCTGCGTCGGCCGTTCCTGAACTGGAAGCGCGGAACGCCGCGCCTCGCGCGCGCCGCCAGATGACGAAAAAGGCCGGGCGTTTCCACCCGGCCTTCTAAAACGGATCCGCGAGGCGGATCAGATCATCAAGCGGCTTCTGCTGCTTCAGCTTCGGCAGCAACGCGGGCCTTGTCGGCCGCACCCTTGGCATCGACGTCGCGCTCGACGAATTCGATGACTGCGAGCGGGGCATTGTCGCCCTGGCGGAAGCCGGCCTTCATGATGCGCAGGTAGCCGCCGTTCCGGGTGGCGTAGCGCGATGCGATTGCATCGAACAGCTTGCGGACGGCGTCCTGGTCCTGGATCTGCGAGATCGCCTGACGACGAGCGTGCAGGTCGCCGCGCTTGCCGAGCGTGACGAGCTTTTCGACGATCGGACGGATTTCCTTTGCCTTCGGCAGGGTGGTCACGATCTGCTCATGGGTGATGAGCGAAGCCGCCATGTTGGCGAACATCGCCTTGCGGTGGCTTGCGGTGCGGTTGAGCTTGCGGCCTGCTTTTGCGTGGCGCATGTCTGGTCTCCTTCACTTGCAGGCATTCGCCTGCAGTCTGATTAGTTAGTATTGGTCTTCGTAACGCTTGGCGAGATCTTCGATGTTTTCCGGCGGCCAGGCGGGAACTTCCATGCCAAGATGGAGGCCCATGGATGCCAGAACTTCCTTGATCTCGTTCAGCGACTTGCGACCGAAATTCGGAGTGCGCAGCATTTCCGCCTCGGTCTTCTGGATGAGGTCGCCGATGTAGACGATGTTGTCGTTCTTCAGGCAGTTCGCCGAACGGACAGAGAGTTCCAGTTCGTCGACCTTCTTGAGGAGCGCCGGGTTGAACGCCAGTTCGGTAACGGCTTCTTCCTCGACGTCCTTCTGCGGCTCGTCGAAGTTGACGAAGACCGAGAGCTGGTCCTGAAGAATACGGGCGGCGAAGGCGACAGCGTCTTCACCGGTTACCGAACCATCGGTCTCGATGGTCATGGTCAGCTTGTCGTAATCGAGAACCTGTCCTTCGCGGGTGTTTTCCACCTTGTAGGACACCTTCTTGACCGGCGAGTAGAGGCTGTCGACCGGGATCAGACCGATCGGCGCGTCTTCCGCACGGTTACGCTCGGCCGGGACATAGCCCTTGCCGTTGTTGACCGTGAACTCCATGCGGATCTCCGCGCCCTCATCGAGGGTGCAGATGACATGGTCGGGGTTCAGGATCTCGATGTCGCCAACCGTCTGGATGTCGCCAGCGGTAACGGCACCAGGGCCCTGCTTGCGCACGACCATGCGCTTTGCGTCGTCGCCATCCATCTTGATGGCGATTTCCTTGATGTTCAGCACGATGTCCGTCACATCTTCCCGAACGCCGGGGATGGAGGAGAACTCGTGCAGAACGCCGTCGATCTGGACGGCGGTCACAGCCGCGCCGCGCAGCGACGACAGAAGCACCCGGCGCAGGGCGTTGCCGAGCGTCAGGCCGAAGCCCCGCTCAAGCGGCTCTGCAACCAGCGTTGCCTTCGTGCGGCCGGACGAGGTGAACTCCACCTTGTTCGGCTTGATCAGTTCCTGCCAGTTCTTCTGGATCATGTTTTAAACCTTCCGTTCGTTGCCACCATTCAATCGTGGCAACCGAGCATGAGAAGCACCGTAAGACATTGCCTTTCGGCGGTACGGCAAAACCGCCAGACTTCGACGACGAAGTAAGGCGGCATTACGCGAGTTCAATGCGACCGGGCCGAAGGCCGACGCATCCAACGATCAGACGCGGCGCTTCTTGCGCGGACGGCAGCCGTTGTGCGGGATCGGCGTAACGTCACGGATCGAAGTGATCATGAAGCCGGCAGCCTGCAGGGCGCGCAGAGCCGATTCACGGCCGGAACCCGGACCGCAGACTTCGACTTCCAGCGACTTCATGCCGTGTTCCTGAGCCTTCTTGGCGCAGTCTTCGGCAGCGATCTGAGCGGCGAACGGGGTCGACTTGCGCGAACCCTTGAAGCCCTTGGCACCAGCCGACGACCAGGCAATCGCATTGCCCTGAGCGTCCGTGATGGTGATCATCGTGTTGTTGAAGGTCGAGTTGACGTGGGCAACGCCCGACGTGATGTTCTTGCGTTCGCGACGGCGGACGCGGGTGGCTTCCTTGGCCATGGTCTTCCTTTCGTTGATCTCGTCACCGCCGTAATTCCAGCGGCTCCACCGGAACCGGACCGAGATCCGGCACCAAACTCAAAAAGAGGCCAGCGAATTGCCGCCGGCCTCCCCTCGCCCGGAGTTACCCGGGAAATTACTTCTTCTTACCAGCGATAGCCTTTGCCGGGCCCTTGCGGGTGCGGGCATTGGTGTGCGTCCGCTGGCCGCGGACCGGAAGGCCGCGACGATGACGCAGGCCGCGGTAGCAGCCAAGGTCCATCAGACGCTTGATGTTCATCGAGGTCTCGCGACGCAGGTCACCTTCGACCTGGTAGTCGCGGTCGATGGCTTCGCGGATCTGCAGGACTTCCGCATCCGTCAGCTGATGGACGCGACGATCAGCCGGGATACCGACCTTCTCGATGATTTCCTGTGCGAACTTCGGGCCGATCCCGTGAATATACGTCAACGCGATAACGACGCGCTTCGCAGTCGGGATGTTGACGCCAGCGATACGTGCCACGCCTATTCTCCTTGCGTTCCAGTTGCCATCCGGCAAGTGGTACTTCTTCCATGAGAGCAGCCAATCTAAGGCCGCCAGTTCAAATCCATCCGGAACAGGTCAAAACGATCGGACCCGGACACCCTAGTGGGGAGATCCGCACCGATCGCATATGCTGTCGCGAGTTGGCGCGGTGTTTAGCGGAATCGGTTAAAAAATGCAACCGGCCCCGCCAAGATTCTTTGGAATGCCGCGGCTGCTCAGAGAGCCGCGAGCAGTTTCTCGATTTCCGCCGTAACGACGTCCATCTCGGCCATGCCGTCCACGGACTTCAGCTTGCCCTTGGCATAGTAGTAGCCGATCAGCGGAGAGGTCTCCTTGTAGTAGACCTCGAGGCGCTGGGTCATCGTCTCGGCATTGTCGTCGGGGCGACGCTTGAAGTGAGTCGAGCCGCACTTATCGCAGACACCTTCCTTGGCCGGAACCTTGTCTGTGTCATGGTAGACGGTGCCGCACTGGGCGCAGGAATAGCGGCCGGATACCCGGCGGATCAGTTCCTTGTCGTCGACCCTCAGTTCGATGACCGCGGAAAGGTCCATGCCCTTGTCCCGCAGCATCGTCTCCGTGGCATCCGCCTGGACGAGCGTCCGCGGGAAGCCGTCGAGGATGAAACCGTTGGCGCAGTCCGGCTGGTCGATTCGCTCGGAGACGATGGCGATGACGATATCGTCGGAGACGAGCTTGCCTGCATCCATGACGGCCTTGGCGCGCTTGCCGACATCGGTCTCGGCGGCCACCGCGGCGCGCAGCATGTCCCCCGTGGAGAGCTGCGGAATGCCGTGCTTCTCCACGATCCGCTGGGCCTGGGTTCCCTTACCCGCGCCCGGCGGTCCCAAAAGAATCAGTCTCATCGTCCCCTCTTTCCTCCACGCAGTTTCGACTTCTTGATCAGCCCCTCATACTGCTGAGCAATAAGGTGACCCTGGATCTGTGCAACCGTGTCGAGAGTTACACTGACAACGATCAAAAGCGAAGTCCCACCAAGGGCTAATGGTACGCCCGTACGGGCGATCAGCAGCTCCGGCAGCACGCAGACGAAGACGAGGTATGCCGCACCGACGACGGTGATCCGCGTCAGGACGTAGTCGATGTATTCGGCCGTCCGCTCGCCCGGGCGAATGCCGGGGATGAAGCCGCCATGCTTCTTCAGGTTGTCGGCGGTATCCTTCGGATTGAAGACGATCGCCGTATAGAAGAAGGCAAAGAACGCGATCAGCAGGCCGTAGAGCACCATGAATGCCGGCTGGCCGTGGCCGAGCGCCGAAATGATGGTGGTTGCCCAGCCCGGCATCTCGGAACTGCCCGCAAAGCCGGCCGCCGTGGCGGGCAGCAGCAGCAGCGAGGAGGCGAAGATCGCAGGGATGACGCCGGCCGTGTTGAGCTTCAGCGGCAGGTGCGAGGTATCGCCCTGGAACATCCGGTTGCCGACCTGGCGCTTCGGATACTGGATCAGCAGGCGGCGCTGCGCACGCTCCACGAAGACGATCAGCATGATCACGCCGATCGCCACGACGATGACCGCGAGGATGAGCGCCGTCGACAGCGCGCCGGTGCGGCCGAGTTCCAGCGTCCCGGCAAGAGCCGTCGGGAGCGCGGCGACAATGCCGGCGAAGATGATGAGCGAAATTCCGTTGCCGATCCCGCGGGCAGTGATCTGCTCGCCGAGCCACATCAGGAACATGGTGCCGCCGAGAAGCGTGACGACGGTCGAGATGCGGAAGAACCAGCCCGGATCCACGACGAGGCCGTTGCCGCTCTCGAGGCCGACCGCAATGCCGTAGGCCTGCAGGGTTCCGAGGAGCACCGTGCCGTAGCGGGTGTACTGGTTGATGACCTTGCGGCCCTGCTCGCCTTCCTTCTTCAGCGCTTCGAGAGAAGGAACGACCGACGTCATCAGCTGCACGATGATCGACGCGGAAATGTACGGCATGATGCCGAGCGCGAAGATCGCCATGCGCTCGACGGCGCCGCCGGCAAACATGTTGAAGAGGCCGAGGATACCGCCGGCCTGCCCGCGGAATGCCTGCGCATAGGCCTCGGGATTGAGCCCGGGCAGCGGGATATGCGTGCCGAGACGGTAGACGAGCAGTGCGGCGAGCGTGAACCACAGCCGCTTCTTGAGATCCTCAGCCTTGGCAAAGGTCGAGAAATTGAGGTTGGAGGCAAGTTGTTCCGCTGCAGAAGCCATGCATCTCTCCGCCTGACCAATTCCGGCGGCGGGGGTGTGCCGGTTCCGGAATGCAGTCCAAATTCAGTTTCAGATAACGGGCGGGGATCGCAGGTGCAATCTGTGCCTCACCCTGTTTTCCGTATGGCTCCGGAATACGCCGGCCTGGCGACCGGTCCCGGAATCGTGAGGCTCACATATGGGAGCAAAATCGCCCGGTGTGAAGCACTCCGGGCGATCTTAAACGGTTTATTCAGCCGCTGCGGCTTCCGGAAGCTTGATCGAGCCACCGGCCTTTTCGATCTTCTCGACGGCAGCCTTGGAGGCGCCGGCGGCTTCGATCGAAACCTTGGCCTTCAGTTCGCCGTCGGACAGGATCCGCACGCCGTCCTTGAAGCGACGGATGACGCCGGCAGCCTTCAGGGCAGCAGCATCGATCGTGGCCTTCGGGTCGAGCTTCTTGGCATCGATCGCGGTCTGGATACGGCCGAGCGATACGGTGACGTATTCGGAAGCGAAGATGTTGGTGAAGCCGCGCTTCGGCAGACGACGATAGATCGGCATCTGGCCGCCTTCGAAGCCGTTGACGGCGACGCCGGAACGAGCCTTCTGACCCTTCACGCCGCGACCACCGGTCTTGCCCTTGCCGGAGCCGATACCGCGACCAACGCGGATGCGGTCCTTGGTGGCGCCTTCGTTGTCTTTGATTTCATTCAGTTTCATGATGACTTCCCCCGTCTCACTTCTCGTCGACGACGCGAACGAGATGCTGGACAGCACGGATCATGCCGCGAACCGAAGGAGTATCCTCCAGGGTGCGGACCCGGTGCATCTTGTTGAGACCGAGACCGATCAGCGTCTGGCGCTGTACAGCCGGCCGGCGGATGGGGCTACCGATCTGTTCGACGGTAACCGTCTTGTTGGCGTCTGCCTTGGTGGCTTTCTTGGCCATGATCGCTCTCCTTATTCTTCCGCGGCGTTGCCGGAAGCGGCGCGGCGAGCCTGGAGCGTTGCATACTTGATGCCACGCTGAGCTGCGACGTCCTTCGGATGAACCTGATGCTTCAGGGCGTCGAAGGTTGCGCGAACCATGTTGTAGGGGTTCGACGAACCGGTCGACTTGGCGACGACGTCATGAACGCCGAGCGTTTCGAAGACGGCGCGCATCGGACCACCGGCGATGATACCGGTACCAGCCTTGGCAGCGCGCAGCAGAACCTTGCCGGCGCCGTGACGGCCGTTGACGTCGTGATGCAGCGTACGGCCATCGCGAAGCGGGACGAAGATCAGGTCGCGCTTGGCGGATTCGGTCGCCTTGCGGATCGCTTCCGGCACTTCGCGTGCCTTGCCGTGACCGAAGCCTACGCGGCCCTTCTGGTCGCCGACGACGACGAGGGCTGCGAAGCCGAAGCGACGGCCGCCCTTGACAACCTTGGCGACGCGGTTGATCGCGACCAGCTTGTCGACGAATTCGCTATCGCGCTCTTCGCGGTTCTGGCGATCGTCGCGAGAACCTCTTCTTTCTTGTGCCATTGTCCTGTTCCTTTTTCTTTTCCGGGTGCAATCGGCAGATTACGGGGTGATCCTTCAGACCGGATCGGTGCGGCATAACCGCAGTTTGCCCGGCCAGGCAAGCGCCAGGGCCGGGCAAATTCCTTAGAAGCTCAGACCGCCTTCGCGGGCAGCTTCGGCCAGGGCCTTGATGCGGCCGTGGTAGATGAAGGCGCCGCGATCGAACACGACTTCCTTCACGCCCGCCTTGGTCGCACGTTCTGCGACAAGCTTGCCGACGGCGGCAGCGGCTTCAACGTCCGCACCGGTCTTGAGCTTGGAGCGCAGGTCGGCGTCGAGCGTGGAGGCGGCTGCAAGCGTGCGGCCGGCCACGTCATCGATGACCTGGACATAGATGTTCTTCGACGAGCGATGAACCGACAGGCGCGGACGGCCGTTGGCGACCGCCTTAATCTGGCGGCGCACGCGGCTCGCGCGCTTTGCAAGTGCTTGTTTCCTGCTAGCCATTTCGCGTGATCCTTACTTCTTCTTGCCTTCCTTGCGGACGATCCGTTCCTCGGCGTACTTGACGCCCTTGCCCTTGTAGGGCTCCGGACCGCGGTATTCGCGGATTTCCGCGGCAACCTGACCGACCTGCTGCTTGTTGATGCCGGTGACGACGATTTCCGTCGGCTTCGGCACGGCAATCGAAATACCCTTCGGCGGTTCGTAGACGACGTCATGGCTGAAACCGAGAGCCAGCTGCAGGTTCTGGCCCTGCATGGAGGCACGGTAGCCGACGCCGTTGATCTCGAGCTTGCGCTCGAAACCGTCCTTAACGCCCTTGAAGATATTCTCGATCATCGTCCGCGACATGCCCCACTTGGAGCGGGCATCCTTGGAGTCGTTGATCGGGGTTACCGAGACGGCGTTGTCGCTGAATTCAAGCTTCACTTCGTCATTGGCGACGAAGAACAGCTCGCCCTTGGGGCCCTTTGCAGTCACTTTCTGGCCATCGACCGTAGCCGTGACACCTGCAGGAACCTGAACGGGCCTTTTACCGATACGAGACATTTTTTTATCCTGTCTGTTCGCTATGGAGATCCCTGCCCTGTCTTAGAAGACGGAGCAAAGAACCTCGCCACCAACGTTCTGTTCGCGAGCCTGGTGATCGGCCATCACGCCCTTCGGAGTCGAAAGGATGGTGATGCCGAGGCCGTTCGCGACCTGCGGGATGGACTTCACCGAGACATAGACCCGGCGGCCAGGCTTGGACACGCGGCCGATCTCACGGATCACCGACGCGCCTTCGTAGTACTTCAGTTCGATTTCGATCTCGGACTTGCCGTTGCCGTAATCGGTCTGGGAATAGCCGCGGATGTAGCCTTCCGCCTGCAGGACGTCCAGGACGCGAGCGCGCAGCTTGGAAGCTGGCGTCGTGACGGACGACTTGCGGCGAGCAGCGCCATTGCGGATGCGGGTGAGCATATCGCCCAGCGGATCAGTCATGGTCATCTAACCGTCTCCTTACCAGCTCGACTTGACGACGCCCGGCACCTTGCCGAGGTTGCCCAGCTCGCGAAGCGCGATACGCGACATCTTGAGCTTGCGATAGAATGCGCGCGGGCGGCCCGTGACTTCGCACCGGTTACGGATGCGGGTCTTGGAGCCATCGCGCGGCAGCGAGGCGAGCTTCAGGGTTGCCTGGAACCGCTCTTCGATCGGCAGCTCCTGGTTCATGATGGTCGCCTTCAGGGCTGCACGCTTTGCAGCCTGGTTGGCAACGGTCTTGCGGCGGCGCTTGTTCTTTTCAACTGCGCTGGTCTTCGCCATATCGGAGTTCCTTTTCTACGCTCGTCGTTACGGTTACTGACGGAACGGGAAGTTGAACTCTGTCAGCAGAGCCCGTGCTTCGTCGTCGGTCGTGGCCGTCGTGCAAACGATGATGTCCATGCCCCACATCTGATCAACCTTGTCGTAATTGATCTCCGGGAACACGATGTGTTCCTTGATGCCCATGGCGAAGTTGCCACGGCCGTCAAAGCTCTTCGGATTCAGGCCGCGGAAGTCGCGAACCCGCGGAAGCGCGATGTTGACCAGGCGATCCAGGAATTCATACATGCGCGCGCCGCGCAGGGTCACCTTGGCGCCGATCGGCATGCCTTCGCGGACCTTGAAGCCAGCGATGGAGTTGCGGGCGCGGGTGATGACAGCCTTCTGGCCCGAGATCGCAGCCAGGTCGGCAGCAGCAACGGTGGGCTTCTTGGAGTCGGCAGTCGCCTCGCCCACACCCATGTTGATGACGATCTTTTCCAGCTTCGGGATCATCATCTCGTTGCTGTAGGAGAACTTCTCCATCAGAGCGCCACGGATCCGGGAAACGTATTCAGCCTTGAGCCGCGGCTCGTACTTTGCCTCAGCCATCGATCACATCTCCCGTACGCTTGGCAACCCGCACCTTCTTACCGTCGACAACCTGGAAACCGACGCGGGTCGGCTTTCCGTCCTTCGCGACGATCGCGATGTTCGACAGGTGGATGGATGCTTCCTTGTTGATGATGCCGGCTTCCTGCGTCTGCGTCTGACGCTGGTGGCGCTTCACCATGTTCACGCCGCGCACGAGTGCGCGGTCTTCCTTCGGCAGGACCTGAAGGACTTCGCCGGTGCGGCCCTTGTCCTTGCCAGTCAATACGACAACGTTGTCGCCCTTGCGGATCTTTTGCATCGCTATCGCTCCCTTACAGTACTTCTGGAGCCAGAGAGATGATCTTCATGTGGTTCTTGGCGCGAAGTTCGCGCGGAACCGGTCCGAAGATACGGGTACCGATCGGCTCTTTCTTGTTGTCGATGAGGACCGCCGCGTTGTTATCGAAGCGGATGACGCTGCCGTCCGCGCGACGGATGTCCTTGGCGGTACGCACAACAACCGCCTTCATCACGTCGCCCTTCTTAACGCGGCCGCGCGGAATAGCTTCCTTGATCGACACGACGATTACATCGCCGATCGAAGCGTACTTGCGCTTGGAGCCGCCCAGCACCTTGATGCACATGACACGACGTGCGCCGGAATTATCCGCCACGTCGAGGTTTGTTTGCATCTGAATCATGTCAGTCGCCTTTTTCTAATGACCGGAACGACCGGGCGCGCGAACGCCCCGATCCGGCTTATGGACAGAATTTCATTGTGCGCGGGATGGATCTTGCCAAGGTGGTTTCCTGTTAAGGACCTTCCCTGCGCTCAAAGCAAAAGAACGCTCGTTGCCGAGCGTCCTGCGCCGATGGCGTGCTTCATACAGAATTTTGCGCCAGAAGCAAGGCCCCGGCGCAAAATCGCTGCAAATCAAGCCTGGGCGGATACGACCGTCCAGCGCTTGTCCTTGGAGATGGGCGCACATTCCTGGATGGAAACGACGTCGCCTACCTTGTACTGGTTGTTTTCATCATGCGCCTTGTACTTCTTGGAACGGCGGACCGTCTTCTGAAGCAGCGGGTGCGCGAATCGGCGCTCGACGCGGACAACAACGGTCTTCTCGTTCTTGTCGGAAACTACGACGCCCTGCAGAATGCGTTTCGGCATATTGTTCTTCCTTAGGCCTTGGCTTCTGCCGCCTTCTGGCGGGCAATGGTTTTTACGCGGGCAATATCCTTGCGAACCTCATTGATTCGCGAGGACTTCTCGAGCTGGCCGGTGGCCTTCTGGAAGCGCAGGTTGAACTGCTCCTTCTTGAGCTCTGCGAGCTTGTCCTTGAGCTGGTCGGCCGTGAGGGCGCGAACTTCTTCGGCTTTCATCCTAGCCTCTCCTTACTCTGCGATGCGCTGTACGAAGCGCGTCTTGACCGAGAGCTTGGCAGCACCGAGGCGAAGCGCCTCGCGGGCGATCTCCTCGGAGACGCCGTCGATCTCGAACATCATCCGGCCGGGCTTGACCTTGCATGCCCAGTATTCAACCGAACCCTTGCCCTTACCCATACGAACTTCGGTCGGCTTGGCCGTGACCGGGACGTCGGGGAATACGCGGATCCACACGCGCCCTGCACGCTTCATGTAACGGGTGATCGCGCGGCGGGCCGCCTCGATCTCGCGAGCATTGACGCGGTTGGGCTCCTGTGCCTTCAGGCCGAATTCGCCGAAAGCCAGGTCGAAGCCGCCCTTGGCGACGCCCTTGATGCGTCCCTTGAACTGCTTCCGGAACTTGGTACGCTTTGGCTGCAACATTTTCTTACTTCTCCGAGCTTATCTTTCGCCAGCGTTGATCAAGCGTTTTCGCGTTCGCGGCGACGATCGCCACGGTCGCTACGTTCGCGGCTTGCCGGACCCTGTGCATCGCCTTCCAGCGCACGGCGTTCGGATGCCATAGGATCGTGCTCCAGGATTTCGCCCTTGAAGATCCAGACCTTGATGCCGCAGATCCCGTAGGCGGTTTCCGCCTCTGCCGTGCCGTAGTCGATGTCGGCGCGCAGGGTGTGAAGCGGAACGCGACCTTCGCGGTACCACTCCGTACGGGCGATTTCAGCACCGCCGAGACGGCCGGCGCAGGTGATCTTGATGCCTTCGGCGCCAAGACGCATGGCCGACTGGACAGCGCGCTTCATGGCGCGGCGGAAGGCCACGCGACGCTCGAGCTGCTGGGCGATCGACTGTGCGACCAGGGTCGCGTCGACTTCCGGCTTGCGAACCTCGACGATGTTGAGGTGCGTTTCGGAGGACGTCATCTCGGAAAGCTTCTTGCGGAGCTTTTCGATGTCGGCGCCCTTCTTGCCGATGATCAGGCCCGGACGTGCCGAGTGGATCGTGACGCGGCACTTCTTGTGCGGACGCTCGATGACGACCTTTGCAATGCCGGCCTGCTTCAGTTCGGACATCAGGTATGCACGGATCTTGAGGTCTTCGTGCAGGAGCTGCCCGTATTCGGCGTTGTCGGCGAACCAGCGGCTATCCCAGGTACGGTTGATGCCGAGGCGGAAGCCGATCGGATTGATTTTCTGGCCCATTATGCGGCCTCCCCTTTTTCCTCGACTTCACGAACCACGATCGTCAGGTGCGCGAAGGGCTTCTCGATGCGAGATGCACGGCCGCGACCACGAGCGTGGAAACGCTTCATGACGATCGACTTGCCGACGTATGCTTCCGATACGATCAGGCTGTCGACGTCGAGGTCATGGTTGTTCTCGGCATTGGCGATAGCCGACTCGAGAGTCTTCTTCACCGTGCCTGCGATGCGCTTGCGGGAAAATTCCAGCTCGGCAAGCGCGCGGTCCACCTTCTTGCCGCGGATCAGGGCGGCAACGAGGTTCAACTTCTGGGGGCTGACGCGGAGCGTGCGGGCAACGGCTTGCGCCTCGTTGTCCTTCAGCCGGCGTTCGGTCTTTGCCTTCGCCATCGTTACTTCCTCTTCGCCTTCTTGTCCGCGCCGTGACCATAGTAGGTCCGGGTGGGAGCGAATTCACCGAACTTGTGCCCGACCATGTCTTCGTTGACCGAGACAGGCACATGCTTGTTGCCGTTGTAGACGCCGAACGTAAGACCGACGAACTGCGGCAGGATCGTGGAGCGACGGCTCCAGATCTTGATCACTTCACTGCGGCCGCCTTCGCGCACCTTCTCAGCCTTCTTGAGAAGATAGCCGTCAACAAACGGGCCTTTCCATACTGAACGAGCCATTCCTGACTACCTCTCTTACTTCTTGCGCTGATGGCGCGAACGCATGATGAACTTGTCGGTCGACTTGTTCGAGCGCGTGCGCTTGCCCTTGGTGGGCTTGCCCCACGGGGAAACGGGATGACGGCCACCGGAGGTGCGGCCTTCACCACCGCCGTGCGGGTGGTCGACGGGGTTCATGACGACACCGCGGTTGTGCGGGGTCTTGCCGCGCCAGCGGGTACGGCCGGCCTTGCCATCGTTGATGTTGCCGTGATCCGGGTTGGAAACGGCGCCGATGGTTGCAAGGCAGCTGCCGTGTACCAGGCGCTGTTCGCCCGAGTTCAGGCGCAGGATGGCCATGCCCTGGTCGCGACCGACGAGCTGAACGTAGGTGCCTGCCGAACGGGCGATCTGCCCGCCCTTGCCCGGCTTCATCTCGACGTTGTGGACGATGGAGCCGACCGGGATGTACTGCAGCGGCATGGTGTTGCCGGGCTTGACGTCGACGGCCTTGGCGGATGCGATGACCTTGTCGCCGGCAGCAAGGCGCTGCGGAGCGAGGATGTAGGCCAGCTCGCCGTCCTCGTACTTGACGAGAGCGATGAACGCCGTGCGGTTCGGGTCGTATTCCAGGCGCTCGACCGTGCCTTCTACGTCGAACTTGCGACGCTTGAAGTCGACCAGGCGGTAGGTCCGCTTGTGGCCGCCGCCGATGAAGCGGGCGGTGATGCGACCAAGGTTGTTACGGCCGCCGCTCTTGGACAGACCTTCCGTCAGCGCCTTGACCGGCTTGCCCTTGTGAAGACCGGACCGGTCGACGATGACCAGCTGACGCTGGCTCGGGGTCGTCGGGTTGTAGCTTTTCAATGCCATTGTTCTTTACCTCAGAGTCCGGTGGAGACGTCGATCGACTGGCCTTCGACCAGCGTGACGACGGCCTTCTTCACGTCCTTCTGCTTGCCAATGAAGCCGCGGAAACGCTTTACCTTGCCCTTGCGGACCAGCGTGTTGACGGCCTTGACCTTCACACCGAACAGCGCCTCGACGGCAGCCTTGATTTCGGGCTTGGAAGCATCCTTGGCAACGTTGAAGACGACCTGGTTCTGTTCGGATACCAGCGTCGACTTTTCGGTGATCGCCGGCGAGACGATCACATCATAGTGGCGAAGATCGGTCACTTGAAACGCTCCTCTAGAGCTTCAACCGCAGCCTTGGACAGCACGAGCTTGCCCCGACGCAGGATGTCGTAAACATTGATGCCCTGAACCGGCAGAACGTCGACGTTCGGGATGTTCTGGGCTGCGAGCTTGAAGTTGTTGTCGAGTTCAGCACCACCGATGAAGAGGACATTGGTGAGGCCGAGCGTCGCGAACGAACCGGCAAGCGCCTTGGTCTTGGCTTCGGTTGCGACCAGATTGTCGATGACGATCAGGTCTTCAGCCTTCAGCTTGGCCGAGAGGGCGTGACGCAGGGCCAGAGCGCGAACCTTCTTGGGAAGGTCATGCTCGTGGCTGCGGACGACCGGGCCGTGAGCCTTGCCACCGCCGCGGAACTGGGGTGCACGTGCCGAATGGTGACGAGCGCGGCCCGTACCCTTCTGCTTGTACATCTTCGCGCCGGTGCGGGAAACTTCCGAACGGTTCTTGATCTTGTGGGTGCCCTGCTGCTTCTTGGCGAGCTGCCAACGAACCATGCGGGCGAGAATGTCTTCGCGGGGATCGAGGCCGAAGATCTCATCCGAAAGGGAGACCTTGCCAGCGTCTTTTCCCTCGAGGGTCTTGACGTTGAATTCCATTTGCTTGGCTCCCTTACTTCGCAGCCGACTTGACGGCGTCGCGAACCACGATCCACGCGCCCTTGGAGCCGGGGACGGCACCCTTGACGAGGATCAGGCCGCGGCCTTCGTCGGTGGAGACAACTTCGAGGTTCTGCGTGGTGACGCGCGTCTGGCCCATGTGACCAGCCATACGCTTGCCCTTCCAGACGCGACCCGGATCCTGGTTGGAACCGGTCGAACCATGCGAGCGGTGCGAAACGGACACACCGTGCGTGGCGCGAAGGCCGCCGAAGTTATGGCGCTTCATGGCGCCGGCAAAACCCTTACCGATCGAAGTGCCGGTGACGTCAACCAGCTGGCCGGCTTCGAAATGCGAAGCCTTCAGCTCGGTGCCGACATCGATCATGTTGTCTTCGGAAACGCGAAACTCGACGAGCTTCGACTTGGGCTCGACTTCGGCGACGGCGAAGTGGCCGCGCAGCGCCTTGGTCGTGTTCTTCACCTTGGCCGTGCCGGCACCGAGCTGAACAGCCGTGTAGCCGTTCTTCTCCTTGGTGCGGTGAGCGACGACCTGGCAGTTTTCCAGCCGCAGTACCGTTACCGGGATATGTTCGCCGGCGTCGTTATAGACGCGGGTCATTCCCACTTTCTGTGCAATTACACCCGAACGCATCGGTTCAATCCTTCTCACTCAGCTCGAGGCAATACCTCAGAGCTTGATCTCAACATCGACACCAGCGGCGAGATCGAGCTTCATCAGCGCGTCTACCGTCTGCGGTGTCGGATCTACGATGTCGAGAAGGCGCTTGTGGGTGCGCATCTCGAACTGCTCGCGGCTCTTCTTGTCGATGTGGGGGGACCGGTTAACCGTAAACTTCTCGATTCGGGTCGGAAGCGGAACGGGGCCCCGGACACTAGCACCGGTGCGCTTCGCCGTCGACACGATCTCGCGCGTGGAAGCGTCGAGAATACGATGATCGAATGCCTTAAGGCGAATGCGGATATTTTGGCCGTTCATTCGACGTTATCCTTGTTCTTCGTTTGCCGCGTGCACGCAATACGGCACGGGACCTTTTTCTACCTAAGGCGGACCACCGGTTTCAAAGATCGAAGGGGACACCGGGTTGCGGTATCCCTTTCCACTCTTCGGGCCGAGCGGCCCACCTTATTGTTGATTGCAGTTCCCTGCCCCATGCGAAGCAGGGACAAATCGCGCTCGCGCGCCATTTGCTACATTTTCGTGTCATAAGCAAGTCACCACCGGCTTCTTGCTTAAATATTCTGGCGCCAAAGGTGCAGACCAGGCCTGCACCTTCGGCTGTTGATCACTCGATGATCGAGGCGACGATGCCGGCGCCGACGGTACGGCCGCCTTCGCGGATAGCGAAGCGCAGCTTTTCTTCCATCGCGATCGGAACGATCAGCTCGACGTCAACCGTGACGTTGTCGCCAGGCA
>JAEZHO010000326.1 GCA_023416545.1 Pseudomonadota bacterium | reverse complement strand
CGGCGGCCGGGCCAGCTTTCCGGTGGCCAGCGCCAGCGCGTCGCGATCGGCCGCGCGATCGTCCGCCGCCCGGTTGCATTCCTCCTTGACGAACCCCTCTCCAACCTCGACGCAGAACTGCGGGTATCGACGCGCGCCGAACTGGCGGCCCTGCACGCCCGGCTGTCGGCGACGATGATCTACGTGACCCACGATCAGGTCGAGGCGATGACGCTTGCCGACCGGATCGTGGTGATGCGAGCCGGCAGGATCGAGCAGGTGGGCACGCCGCTGGAACTCTACAACAGGCCGGCCAACCGCTTCGTCGCCGGATTCATCGGCGCGCCACACATGAACTTCCTGCGCGGCGAAATCCTGGAAACGGCCGGAGGCGCTCCGGTCCTTTCCCTTGCCGACGGTCATCGCATCGCCCTGCCTGGAGATGCCGCTGGGCTGCCAAAAGGCCAAAGCGTGACGGTGGGCGTGCGGCCCCAGCACATCGCGCTGAGCCGGGATGCGGCCAATCCGATAATGACGGTAAGGCTCGTCGAGGCTCTCGGTTCAGAGACAGTGATCCACGGCGATATCCAGGGCGAACGTCTTCTGGTGGTCTTGCCCGGTCAGCAATCCTATCGCGCTGGCGACAATGTTCCCCTGGATCTCGGTGCCGCTCCCCTGCATCTTTTCGATGAGCAGGGTCTGCGACTGTTATCGACGGACCCGAGCGAGAGGAATGGCGCGGCAGCCTGAGGGGACATTTAGCTGCCGGCGGGATGCAGCAGGATCAGTGCCACCAGGACGAACCCGACAAGGAACAGCGTTTCGACGACGAGTATGCCGATGGCGCGTCTCCCCACGGCGAATATCGAGCCCAGAGCCGTCTTTACGCCGACGGCTGCAATCGCCATCAGCAGCGCCCATTGGGAGAGCACCCCTGCTATCTCGCCTACGGCAGGCGGAAACCCGATCAGCGAATTTATGGCCGCCAGCGCAATGAAGGCCGCCAGAAAGCCGGGAAAAAGGCTCTGGGTAGAGGCAACGCGAGCCTGATTTCCCCGAAATGCCAGGGCCGCCAGAAAGACGATCGGGGCAAGCATGCTCACGCGGATGAGTTTCACGAAAATGGCAATTTCGCCTGCCTCCGGACTGACCGAGAACCCGGCGCCGGCGACCTGAGCGACGTCGTGAATGGTCGCTCCGAGAAATATGCCCGTCGCGAGATCGGAAAGGCTGAACATCCCGGCAACGATCGGGTAGAGGATCATGGCGATCGTCGACAATAGGGTTACGACGATCACGACGAAGGCCATCTCCCTCTCCGCCTCTTCTGCGCGCGGCCGTCCAAGGACCGCCGCGATCGCCATGGCTGCCGATGCGCCGCAGATGGCAACGGCGCCTCCCGTGAGGGTTCCGAACCGGGCATCCTGTCCGAAAAGTCGCGACGAAAGTACGCCGAAGGCAAGTGTTGCCAGGACCGCCGCAATCACGACGAGGATCAGCCCGATGCCTAGTTCCCCTATCATCGCGGCGCTGATCCGCACGCCAAGCAGAGCCACTCCAACCCGAAGAAGATTGCGCGATGCGAAGTCGAGCCCGGCGGATGTGCGAGGATCGTCTGACAGGAAGTGCAGCGCAAGGCCTATCAGGATTGCCAGCAACATCGCCGGCGCACCGTAATGCTCCGAAATAAACGCAGCCGCCAGTGCGACGAGGGCGGAAATAGCAAGGCCGCGAAAATATCTGTGCCAGACTT
Organism: Pseudomonadota bacterium; assembly: GCA_023416545.1. Classification (GTDB taxonomy): domain Bacteria; phylum Pseudomonadota; class Alphaproteobacteria; order Rhizobiales; family Rhizobiaceae; genus Neorhizobium. The sequence continues at coordinate 1,418 of JAEZHO010000326.1, read as the reverse complement.
CCCGAGTTCGGTTCACCATCGAAATCACGGTCATATTCCTCCCGCGAAACGGCCCAGCATACCGCGGGAGACGCAAAGGGGTTCTCCCTCCCGCAGAGCGACCTTCAGAACTCGGCCCAGGATCAGTGTATGGTCGCCGGCGTCATGGGCGGCTGAGCGTCGGCATTCAAACCGCGCCAATGTATCATGCAGTATTGGAACACCTTCGTCGCTCAATGTCCATCGCAGCCCGGCAAACCCCCTCCCGCCGCGTGAAAACGCCCGGCACATGTGATCCTGCTCGGCGCTCAGGACGTGAACTGCGAAATGAAGCGCCTTCTCGAAAGAAGCGTGCTTCGATGAACCTTTCGCGGGCGACCACAGGATCAGTGGAGGCTCCAGCGATACGGAAGTGAAGCTGTTTACCGTCATCCCGATCGGTCCCTGTTCGCTCATGGCAGTGACGACCGTAACGCCAGTGGTGAAGCTGCCAAGTGCATCGCGGTAGGCTCGCTCGTTGCCACCTTCCGGCACGAACATCGTTTCGGGACTGCCAGGTGATAGGATCGCGTCCATCTCGCCACCTCCCGGCCGCGCGCCAGGCTGTAGAGTTCGAACCATGTCTGGCGGTCGAGCACCACCTCGCTTGCGGCAGCGAGGCTCCGTATCCGCTGCAGGTCGTTTGTGCCGAGGATGGGCATGATCTTCGCGGGGTGACGGAGGAGCCAGGCCACAGCGACCGCTCCGGGCTCGACGCAATGATCCGCACCGATCCGCTGCAATGCGGCGAGAAGCTCCGAGTGTCGACCTGAAAGCAGCGCGCCGCCGCCAAGCGGCGACCAACCCATGGGGGGGATCACGCGCTCCTGAAAGAAGGCGAGGTCGCCCTCGGTGAAGGCTGTGGCGGCAAGCAGGCTTATCTCGATCTGATTGGTGACCAGCGTCGATTCCATGGATGACTGCAGCAAAGAAAAATCCCAGGGCCGGAAATTCGACACCCCGACAGCCCGAACCTTGCCGGACTGGACCAGCGCATCGAGCGCTGCACCCGTTTCGTCGGGGTCCAGAAGCGGATCGGGGCGGTGGATGAGCAGCAGGTCCAGGTAGTCCGTACCCAGGTCGCGGAGCGAGGTCTCCACCGACGTGTGGATGTGGTCCGCACTCGTATCATAGTGCTTTATACGCACCGTCGAATGGCGTCCGAACGGCGCCACGATCCCGCATTTGCTGACGATCTCGATCCTGTCCCTGAGGCCCGGCGCCGACTTTAGCGCGGCCCCGAGGATGGCCTCGGCTCGATATCCGCCATAGATGTCAGCCTGGTCCATGGTCGTGATCCCCTGCTCGAGGCAGGCTTCCACTTTCGCCTGGACATGGGCGGGCGACAGATCGGTATCGTCCGCCAGCCGCCACATCCCGTAGACGATACGGCTGAGCTC